>DAOWIV010000106.1 GCA_030640725.1 Methanosarcinales archaeon
ACCGGACAGACTATGACGCAGTTGCCGCATCCGAGACACGCATAATCGTCTGTTACCAGCATCGATCTCAGCGCTGGCTTCGGAGTTGGCACGCCAAGGAGCTTCTTCTCAAACGGCTTCTTCTTAGCCATCTCCGGAAGAATCGCGCTCTTTGTCACGGTTATGGCATCTGTCGGACAGGAGACTGCACACGCACCACAGTAGATGCATGCATTCGGGCGCTGGGTGATCTTCTCGACCCTCTCGCCAGCGTCCCAGTCGCGGGTAAAGAGTGCGTCACACGGACACACATCCACGCAGGCAAGACACGTCTGGCAGAGATCTTCGTCCATCTGCCACTCGCCTGCAAAGGGCTTCTCCACAGTGATTGCGCCGACCGGGCAGACCGCCTCGCACCAGCCGCAGTGGATGCAGCCCTCGTTGTCGATTGTAGTCTCGCCGACAATGCCGGTGCTGCTGTCGTTTGCAAGCCGCCGCGTAACCGTGATCGCATCCTGCGGGCAAACATCCTCGCAGAGACCGCAGTGTACACAGTCGTCGCTAACGGTCGTGGGCTTTATGGCACCGCAGAGGTACGTCTCGTCCTTTACCGGCTCACCAGCCACTCTTATCTCCAGTGCACCGGTCGGGCAGACCTTGGCACACATTGAGCACACGATACAGGTATCCGGAACATTCTCCAGAAAGTCCTGATCGACAAGACCCCTTGCAACAGCTCCCACTGAGCCGATCACAAGAGCGTCTTTCGGACAAGTCAGGATGCATGTCCCGCAGCCGATACACTTCTCCGGGATATACACCAGCTGCTTGTCATCTTTCGTCTGAAATATTAATTCATTCATACATTCCCTCCATAATCACGCATCCGTGCAGGTGCCGCAGAGAACCTCCTCACCATGCTGAACAAAGGATTCTCCGCACTGTTCACACATTTTCACGCACTTGGTAGGCTTTACAGGAATCGTAACATCAATCGTTTCGTAGCTGTACACATCCTCTCCGGCTTTCAGGAGTTCGGAGATTGCGTCTTCATGGGGGATCTTTTCGGTGTTCATATACCATGCGTGCAGCTTCGGGTATTTTTCGGTCTTAGCAGGGTCGAGAAATATCCTGATCCCGCGTGTGGGCGTCACACCCATTGGAACTTGCTTGTTCACCACAACCGCCATCTTTCCAGTATCATTGATTCTCATGCCGTTGTTTCCGATGGTTGCGCCTGCGAGTACCTGAAACGCGTCAGGAAGGCAGTTGTAGGTTTCGCAGGTCACGTATACGCGCTCGCCATCCTGGAAGCCGAGCGCACGTTTTGCGAGGTTAAACATCTGAATACCAATGAACGCTCCCGTGCTTAGATATCCGTGAAACGGGACCACCCGTTCTATCTGTAAAAGCAGTTCCGGGTCAGCGATTTGTTTGATGATCTCGTCCATTATGGGAACTCCCGGGTGTAGAAGCCATCTTGTTTCAATGATAGATGTTTGTTTAACGCAAAAGGTCAATCATTGTTATTTTACTTAAACTTAGCGGTGTGACTGGACGATGTAGCTGGATGTCACGCCACCATGCTGTCCGGGTTGTGCTTTGTGAGCCTTGTGAGCCGCCGGGTTCAGGTTTCATCGTCTCGGTTGCATCAGATTTGAATGACGGCTTCAGCGCGGTCACATAGACTCGTGTTTGGCAACTCTTCGGACAAGTTCTGAAACGGTGGTGTCAATCAATTTACATTTACCTGACACGGAGATCAAACAAAATCAATATCAGTAGACACTGTGACACACAAACCTTTTATTGACCTACGTATAGTCACGTACAACTTAAAAGTACAGTTGAATTGGGTGTACGCATGATAGAAACAATACTGATATCGGCAAGGACGATTGATCAGGGCGCTACTCTCGAGGAAAAGACTTCACAGGCTTATTTTGATGCAGCTGCATACTGTGAGTTAAACGAAGGTAATCTCGAAGCGCTTGGAGTATCTGTCGACCAGAATGTAAAGGTCGCAACCGCCCACGGAACGGTTGTGGTACCTGCAAAGATTGATGCACGGCTGCCGGATGACATAGTCTTCATCCCGATGGGACCGTGGGCGAATGCTATCGTTGATCCGGACACCTGTGGCTGCGGAATGCCTGGATTCAAGGGCGTGCCAGCAACGGTCGAGGCGACCACGGATCCGGTACTGAACATGAAGGATCTGATGGCAACGTACAAGGCGTGAGAAAGGAGGAAAACGATATGCCAGTAATAAAAGACGTGGTATGCACGTTCTGCGGATGCCTCTGTGACGACCTCGAAGTCACAGTCGAGGATAACAAGATCACAAAGGTAGGAAAGGCGTGTAAACTCGGACGGGCAAAGACGATGGGAATGTTCCTGCACGAGCGGATCGAGAAGCCAATGATCCGCAAGAACGGAAAAGACAGCGAACTTGAGGAATGCTCGTACGACGAAGCAATAACGAAGGCTGCTGAGATTCTTGTTGCTGCAAAGCGACCGATGTCGTACGGATGGTGCTCAACGTCATGTGAGGCGATCGAGAAAGCGGTTGTGCTCGCAGAGGAGACCGGATCGCTCTTTGAC
>DAOWIV010000086.1 GCA_030640725.1 Methanosarcinales archaeon
GGAAGCTGAAGCGAAAACGCCCTATCACGACAGGATAAAACTTATTCCGCCGACAAAACTTCTGTTTTACGATGAACCGGAGAATATGTCGTTTGAGGCGGTGGTGCTCGACGTGTGCGATGGTCACATCGTCCTTGACCAGACGCTCTTCTACCCGGAAGGCGGCGGGCAGCCGGCTGATCACGGCGTGTTGTCCACGTCGGATGTTGTTCTGCATGTGACGGATGTACAGTCGGTCTCAGGAGTCGTTCTCCACGAGATTGCCGAACTGGAAGGGGGCGAGGCTAACCCGATGCGAAGAGGAGACCTTGTCAGCGGCAGGATCGACTCGAAACGCAGGTTCGCACATGCTCAGCACCACACAGCCACGCATATCGTGAATCACTGCGCAAAGATTGTTCTCGGTGATCATATCTGGCAGACCGGTGCGCAAAAGTCAGAAACAAAAGCCCGTCTGGATGTGACGCATTTTAAGCGCATCACTGACCACGAATTTGTCGAGATCGAGCAACTCGCAAACAAGGAGGTTACAAAAAACCTGCATGTGCATACCGAATGGATGGACCGGGTAGACGCTGAGAAGGAGTATGGCTTTGGTCTGTATCAGGGCGGCGTTCCGCCTGGCAGGGATATCAGGGTCGTCCGTGTCGGTGGTGATGTGGAGGCGTGCGCAGGGACGCACCTGCCATACACCGGCATGGTCGGGCAGATCAAGCTGCTGCACACCGAGCGGATACAGGATGGCGTTGAGCGGATCGTGTTTGCCGCGGGAAGCGCAGCCGTGCTCGCCTCGCAGGAGCGAGACCACATACTGAAAAAGGCGTGCTCGATCCTCAGGGTGCCACCTGAGAAACTCGCCAGTGCCGCAAACAGGTTCTTTACCGAATGGAAGGAGCTTTCGAAGCAGAATACCCGGCTGAAAGAGGAACTCGCATCTGCGCTCGTGGATAACATGGTTGCAGGCGCCAAGTCAGCCGGCAACGTCAGGATTGCGTCGTATATCAGTCCCCATGCAGATATGCAGGAACTGACCAAGATTGCAGGGAGCTTGCGCGGGATTCCAGACATGGTCGCGCTCATAGGCAGCACCAGCGACGGCGGGAAGGTCGTGGTCTCGATTGGCAGGGATGCACAGGCGAGCGGGCTTGATGCCAGCGCAATCGTGCGCAGGATCTGCGGGAAACTCGGTGGGAGCGGCGGCGGAAAGTTAGGGATGGCGCAGGGCGGCGGTCCTGATGCGGGTAAGCTGGGCGAGGCGTTTGAGGCGGAGATAGGGTTGATCACTGGTTGTGATTGAGTGTGGGGGGAAGAATGTCAGGCGTTCTATGCGATTTCAGGTTCTCTATCAAATTTCAAGAATGATACGGTATTACGGTGCTTGTTTAGCGTTTGTGGCAATCATCCTGACCAAAACCCCATTTCCAGAAGCAGTCCTGTGCTAAAGATGTAAAAGGATTCTTATCTTCGTCTAACCCGCATAATTACAAATACCGCAGCAAAGAATCCAACTAACATGCAGACCGGCTCCAAACCGGCTTTTTCATCGGTTCTGGTTCTGGCGACTGTATTTGCATCAGCCGTGGCGGTGACCGGTTGATCCGACGTATCGATTGTTTGTGTCAGGCGCTGGGTTGCTGCCGGATTTACGGCGATCGATCCGTTTTTTGAAACGATTGTTCCCTTGTACTCATGAGTATCCACAAAATGAGCAACGGCGGGCGGCAGTTCGACAGATCCTGCCGTATCCAGCCGCATGGTATAACCGAATGCGTGGCTTTCGCCCGCCCGCAGAACCGCGTCAGCACCGAGCACGCCATCGATTAGCACACCACTTTCCGGAAGAGAATCGGTCACGTCAACGCTCGCCAGCACGTTTCCTGTGTTCGCAACCTCGACTGTAACAGCCACGATTCCGCCCGCGTCGATGGTTTCCGAGGTTACCGTCTTTGATAACTCTATCTTTGGACCGTATACAGTAATGCATGGGGAATCCGATCGTGCAGAGTAGTTATTACTGTCCTTGGTCCACTCCGCAATCGCAGCCGGGATGACATACCCTTCTTCATTTGGCTGTAGCGGTCTCAACGAATATGTAAAACTTCTGCGCTCGCCGGCTCCAAGATCCAGTTCCCAGAGAAGTGACGAGTTCTCATTCAACTCAAAGTCTGGCGGTAGGGTGTCGCTCACCCTGATTGAGTTGATCGGGTGTGTGCCGTCATTTGCCAGCGATATTGTGACCGTGGCAATCTCACCCATGTATATGTTATCATTTATCGATTTTGATATCCTGAACATGCCACATACTTTCACATGGTATGATTTGGAATAAGAATATTTCACACCCCTTATATCATGGCACTCGATCTTTACTATCAGATCGAATATGCGATCGTCTATCACCGAAGGTGTATCAAATCGGAGCGTGATCGGATCGAACGCTGCGGTATCGGTTGCGCCATCCACACGTCTCCCTTTCTCAAGAGCACTGCAATGATGGTGCGCCTTTCCACCAATCACTTCGAGACCGTCCGCATCCACATAGACATCCACGTTGCGTGCCTCAGCATCTCCGGTGTTCTGGATGGTGAGGTCCACCTCGATATGGGCTGAGTATGCAAAGTACTCATCCTTATCAGTCACAAATTCCACATCAAAACGCGGCACACCAATCGGTTCCATCCTGATCTCTGCCCAGAGCTCCTCTGGCAGATCGGTTGTCCAGTCCGAAGATGGTACCGAGAATTCAAGAGCCGTGATCCTGATCTTCTCGTTATAGATGTAATCCTCACCCACAAGCGTCTGGTCTGAAACAGGGATGCCGTTCTCATACAACCTTATCCCGACGAACCGGGTCTCGTTCCGGTTAGATCTCGGGAAATTATATGCCTCTACGGTAAAATTACCATTCGAGATCGTTTCGCCAAGATTAAGCTTTTTTGAGTTACCACATGCCCATTCCAGATCATCCTCATCGTAAGCAGAGGCGATGTTTGCGCACAGGAGGATGATCATCAGAAAATACAGAAGTGCCTTCATAGATATTAACCACATCAACTTCTTCTGATCTGGAGCAGCGCAAAGCCCGCAGCAATGAACCCGATCAGCGTATACAGGGGAGTGATGCCCGGTCCCGAACCATTGTTTCCGGCAGAATTTTCCGACAGTGTTGGGTCTGTGCGAAATACACTGCTGCTCGGCGTGTTCCTGCTGGGTGGCTGCGAATCACCGGTTGATCGTGTCGAGGTTGTGGTTGATGTAGAACGGGCTTGAACCGGGGTTGGTGTCTCCTCAGACAATAAAATTGTATCCTCTTCTGTATGCTTATCTACATATAGAATTACGGCTTCTTCGGTTGTTATATAACTTCTAACGATCTTTTCGTATGTTTCATTAGTTCCCGGATCTAACCATTCAATCCTGAACGAATGTAATGCATCTTCATCCTCCTCAAACTCGTACTCGCCATAGTTGTCTGTACTACCAGACGAGATACTCTTGTACTTTCTGTACACTCCATCGATGTAGAGGTAAACGTCCGGATCATCATCGTCGAGGTTCGTTACATGCACATGGGCAATGAGCTTATCAACATCATCTTCGGTATGTTCATCGGTCATGAGAGCTACAGCAGTTGTACCTGATACACTGTGATCTTCGGTTTTTACATATTTTTCATCGGTGTCGGGATCGTACCATCTGATCTCGAAAGTGTGAACCCCTTCAGGCAATTTGCGACTCCCATAAAATTCCTTGTTCTGATCTTTTTTGATTGCGTATTGATCTTGAAAAGCTCCATCAATGTATAGATAGACGTCGAGTTCATCATCGTCGCGATTTTCAACAAAAATGGCAACTGTAGCTTTTGGTGTATCTGGTGTTGAAGTTTTATCTGTGGAACTGTTCAGATCGGTGGAATTATCTTTGGTATGTTCATCGGTCATGAGAGTTATAGTAGTTCCATCTGATACACTGTGATTTTCGGTTTTTACATAATCTTCATCGGTGTCGGGATCGTGCCATCCGATCTCGAAAGTATGAGCCCCTTCAGTCAGTATACGACCCTCATAATATTTCATGTTAACATCTTTTTTGATTTTTTTTTGCGTTTGATAAGCACCATCTATATGTAGTTCGACGAAGAGCTCATCGTCATCGCGATTTTCCACAAAAATAGGAACTTTAGCTGTATTGCTCGAATCCGCAGGATCACCGATGCAAACGATGCCGTTAACCCAATTTGCAGATATTTTGTCATCCTTCTTCCAAGGTACAAGCGCCCCTTCCTCAAATCCTGATATGATGTATATAGGAGTTGGGTTGAATATACGTAACAAACTACAATCTCCATTTTTCCCGATCACTTTAAAACTGATTGTTACCAAGCTTCCCGAACCGCTTACCCCACCGCTACCACTGATATCGAATATCACCTTGATAATACCGATACCCTGGTTTTTATCGCAACGTTTATTCGTAAACCCTACGTTCATGTTCCCTATGTCCCCAGCCGTAACATCGGTTACGTCCACAACATTCGGATCAAAGAGAAGATGGAACTCCCCAGTATCCAATTCGTAAACGTCTTCAATCCTGATTTCAACATCGAATGTGTTGCTGAGTACGTACTCAGGGGCATCGACACTGACTATCGTCTCCGCTGCTGCAAGGATCGTTGATAGAGTCAGGATCAATGCAATGATTGCAAGTTTTTTCAGGGTTCTCTTCTGTCGGTACATGATTATTTGAGTAATATCAGTATATAGATGAAAGCCAGTAATCCAATAAATGAGTAGATCTCAATAAAATTGTTTGCTGCTATCATTTCCCACACATCCGTTTCATCCCTCCCGGATGCTCCGACCGGTGCTGCCGCATCTGATACGTGCTCTGTTGCAGGTGTTGATGCGGCAACCGATCCGGTGCCTAAATCGAGCGACGAGGGGGGCGATCTCGGTGTTGCGGTCTGTACTGGCGTCGATGCTGTTGCTGCCTCACCCATGCCAGCGTCACCAACAGTCACCACATCGTCAGACCAGTCTGCATTTATCTCTACGATTTCAGTGCTGCTCCAAGTTGGGTAATCATAAGATATATAACTGGAGAGTTCTCCATCAGATACTTCAAGAACGCTGGTATCGCCATCATTTCCCACCACCTCGAATTTGATCGTTGTCAGATATCCTGACCCGCTCACAAGACCAGCGTCAGGCAATTTGACGAGCACACGGACTCTGCCCTCCTCCACCAAACGCCACATATCTATTGGCACCGTTGTGCCATCGATCTCTCCATCATAGACATCATTCACATTCACAACGTCTGGATCAAAAGAGAGATCAAACTGCCCCGATGTTAGATCAACCACATTATAGATGTCGATTGTGACATCGAACGTGCCAGATACAAATTCAGGCGCATTGACCCTGACGCTGACATTCTCTTCTTCCTGTGCTGCCACACCGGTTGTGAATACTATGAGCGCCACAACCGGTATGAACAGTAATACCCTTTTTGAAAGTAGCTCAGTCTTCATAATCATATTTTTTGTAATCTTGCATCATTCCGGATATAAAGATTTTGATGCGTAACATCAAGCGAGATGACATGCCACATAATGTCCCCTCCCAACCCCAACAAGTTCCGGCTCCTCGATTGTGCACCTCTCTTTCATGTACGGACATCGTGCATGAAACCTGCACCCTGCGGGCATATCAATCGGACTTGAAGTCTCGCCTTCAAGGACGATCTGCTCTCTTCCCCCATCCACCGTGGCAGCAGAGAGCAGTGCCTGTGTATACGGATGCTTTGCGTGATCGTATATATCCTTGGTCTCTCCGATCTCAACCAGCCGCCCGAGATACATCACTGCGATGCGATCAGCCATGATCCTGACAACATCGAGGTCGTGAGAGATGAAGAGATAGGTGTGATCGAACTCCTTCTGTAGATCCTTCATCAGATTCAGGATCTGCGCCTGAACAGAGACATCCAGCGAGGATGTGGGCTCATCAGCGATGATAAGATCAGGATTCATCGCAAGAATCCTTGCAAGCACGACACGCTGGTTCTGACCGCCGCTCAGTTGATACGGATAACGGTTGATATGCTCGGGATTGAGTCCCACGGTCTCTATCAGTTCTCTGATCCTCTGCTCTCTTTTTGCTTTTGGGATCGTGCCGTGCAGTTTCAAAGGTTCTGCGATGCTTGTTCCGATCTTCATCCTCGGATTGAGCGAGGAATCAGGATCCTGAAAGATCATCTGTATTCTTGGTCTGATCGCAAGCAGTTCTCTTCTATTCAATGCAAAGAGATCGACACCATCGAACAACACCTTCCCCCCGGTTGGTTTGGTCAATCGCAGGATCAATCTACCTATCGTCGTCTTGCCACATCCGCTCTCCCCAACAAGTCCGAGCGTCCTACCCTTCTCGATTTTGAATGATACGCCATCAACCGCTCTGAGATATCGTTTCCGCACCAGCCCGGATGAAAAATATTTTGTCAATCTGGCAACCTCAAGCATGAAAACACCTCACAAAATGTCCACCTTCGATCTCGATCATACCCGGATGCTTCCGTCTGCACACCTCCGTCGCATGCCTACATCTCGGATGAAACCTGCACCCATCCGGGAGATTGATCAGCGAGGGGCTCATGCCCGGTATCGGCACAAGCCCATTCCTCGGAAGCGAGCCTAAAAAACCTCTGGTGTACGGGTGCAGAGGCTCTTCAAAGATCTTATCTGCCGATGCATATTCCACCAGTTCTCCTGCATACATAAGCGCAATCCGATCACAGAGCTCTCTTGCAACGCCAAGGTCATGGGTTATGATGAGCATCGCCTTCTCTTTGGTCACCTCTTTCATGAGTTTTATGATCTGTGACTTTATCGTGACATCGAGCCCTTTTGTGGGTTCGTCTGCGATGATGAGTGAGGGATTGCAGGCAAGCCCCATCGCAATCATCACACGCTGTTTCATCCCTCCGCTGAACTCATGCGGGTATTCGTTCGCACGCTGGGACGGCGACGGGATCCTGACCAAATCGAGCATCTCGACCGCCTTCTCTTTTGCATCTCTCTTGCATAGTCCCTGATGGAGTCGGATCGCCTCTGCGATCTGCCCTCCCACGCGCATGACCGGATTTAGAGAGGTCGTCGGGTTCTGGAGGATCATTGCGATCTCTTTTCCCCTGATCCTTCTCATCTCTGCCTCACTGATCTTAAGAAGATTCGTTCCCTTGTAGATGATCGTTCCCTCTGTCGTTGTGGTTGGTTGCAGAAGACGCATGAGCGTAAGACCAAGTACGGTCTTCCCGCATCCGGTTTCGCCGATCAAGCCGAGGGTCTCCCTCTCACGTATTGAGAGATCGATAGTGTCAACAGCCCTCACAATGCCGTCAGGGGTCGGGAAGTAGGTCTTCAGGTTGGAGATTTCCAGTACGCTCATAATTCCCTCCCGAACGCAGAGTTTTTCAGTTTTGGATTCAGCGTCTCCTCAAGAGCATACCCGACGAACGTGAGTCCAAGAACCGTAAAAACGATGCAGAGTCCGGGCGGAAGCATCCACCACATCCACACATCCGATACATAGATGATCGGACATTCGAATGCATAATGGAACACCATACCCCAGCTCCTCGCTACTGGGTCCCCGAGTCCGAGAAAACAGAGTCCTGATTCTGCAAGTATCACATGGATCGCCTCCATGATGAACTGGACGACAACCAGCGGAATTACGTTTGGAAGGATGTGTCGCCACAGGATGTAAAAATCACTGCCTCCAATCATCTTCGTTGCATCGATATAATACCTGCGCCTGAGCGTCAGCACCTCCGATCTGATGATTCTTGCTGTCATCAGCCATCCGAATATCAGGAATAAAGCTATCAGATTCCAGATGCTCGGACGCATGAATGATGCGATGACGATGATCAGGGGAAGTCTCGGGATCGTCAAGACCACATCCACAATCCTCATGATCAGAAATCCTGCTTTGTCAAAATATCCGGCAACGAGACCCAGCGAGGTTCCGATCAGCATCGATATCACGGAGACTACGGATGCGATGAAGAGAGAGACTCTAGTCCCGTAGATGACCTCACTTAAAATATCGTTTCCTATGTCGTTTGTCCCAAGGAGATGGCTCGAACTCGGATGCTCCATCGGTTTGTACATCCGGTGCGGATCGTGTGGTGCGATATACGGCGCAAAAACTGCAACAATCACAAAGATCGCC
>DAOWIV010000123.1 GCA_030640725.1 Methanosarcinales archaeon
GCAGGTAGTCGATGGTAGTACCAGTGGCTGCGCTTGAGGTCTGGGTGCATCCTGCAAGCATTGCCAGTACAATCAAGCAAACGCAGATTCCTCTGAACGTCTTTGTTGTTGCTGTTTCCAGTATCTGAATCCCATATTCCATTTATATCGCCTCTTATGAGTTGTATTCGGTCTCATTTATGTTTGTCTATTGATCTTTCTCAGAATCACCACGATCAATAACCCGATCACCAAAAGCACCGGTTTGAATCCGGGTACCCCGAGTATCCCACCTTGGTCGCCGGGGGTGGATGTTGTTATCGGTGTTGTCGGCGGCGGATGCGCACCAGTGGACCGCACCCTGATCGGCAGCTCAAGCGTACAATCCTCGGCATTCTCCATATCGTCTCCGAAGTAGTAGACCACTCTTCCTTCCACTGTGAAGTTGCCGACCTGGTTTGCAACGATCGCAACCTCGATATCCCTGCCCACGCCCGGCTTGATCTCGTAATCTGATGTGAACTGCCCGGCTCCTGACATGGCAAACCCGGAAGAGGCAACGCTCATGCCGGACGGCGGGATTACGATCACCTGGACATGCATCACCGGCTTTGTTATCAGGTTTACAGCCGAGAGCTTGAGCAGGATATTGTCTCCGATCACGACATCGGTCCGCTCACCGTGCAGCTTCACGCTTGCATTCCGTGGCGCTGTGGGCTGCAGTCCAGCCGATGCGACGACTGTGAGCGTTGCACTATCCGATCTCGCGGTGTGGTGCTCTCCGCGATCGTCAGAATACGAGACCTCTACCGGATCCAGATTAAACGTGCCGCTCGCGGGTGGCGTTATGGCATACTGGAGCGTCCGTGACTCGTCTGGCTTGAGCAGCGGATACTCTGCATGTACAGAACCGCTCATCAACTTGAAACCGGAGGGAACGAAATCAGTCACAACAATATCCCTGATCTCGCCAGTCCCGGTCGCTCCTGCGTTTCGCACAGTCACGGTCACCGTCGTTGTATCCCCTTCTTCGATCGTATGCGGCGAGGGTACTTTTGTCACAGAGAGCGCTGTTGCAGGGTAGATCTCAACCCGAACCGCTCCCGCGTTGTCGTCGTACCCGCCACGCTCGCCTGTCGTGAGGCAGTCAAAGATGCTGAACCTGATCTTTTCCCCGTCTCCAGTGCGGTAGAATGTGTATGTGTGATTTTCAACATCGCTTACTACTGCCTCTACCGGTTCACCATTAAACTCAATTGAATCGAACGGTTGGGAGTACGCATTTCCCCCACCCATGCGAAACCCGGCGTCTGCAAAGCCCCAGTCCACATCTCTCCTGAACTGGAAGATACCAGAGACCACGATTCTGTATTCACGGTCTTTTTCAAGGACTATTGATGATTCGACCGATGAACCAGTGTCCTTTGGTCCGAGCGCGTAGACCTGGACCGTGTCGAGTGGGGGATCTGTGGATGCGGATGCTGTTGATGTGATCAGCAGTATCGCGATGATGCTGAGAGCTACTCCCTGTATTTGGTATCTTCTATGCACTTTTCATAACCTCTCTTATCGCAAGCAGATTCAGACGTGATTGTGGTTTAATTGTTCTTTGCGTCGGGTCAATGAAGAACACATTTCTTCCGACTAAAAATATCTTTTCTTCATTTATCCTGCCATATTGCAGCATCTCTTCCTGCTCGAAATTCTTAAACTCCCCTATTATGGCTTTTTCTGAATATTCAATCTTTCCGAGTGATATTTCATCAAATATCGAGAGAATCTGGCTTGTTCTGATCTTTAATAGCTTTTTAGATTCGCTTTCTATATCTTTCCCATTCAGTTTCGCATTCACAAGCTCAACCAGACATATCGGCTTGCCGCCACAGTATTCCCACGCAACAGCCGTCTCATCAGCAGTAAAACCGTACTTCCCTAAAAACGCGGCTGTCGTCTCTCGATCAAAATCATCAACCAGCAGATACCTGCACCTCCCCTCGAGCATCGCCTCGCTACGAACCTCTTCAATGAATAGCGAATCTGACGAGATCGTAAATACATGCGCTAAGTGCAATTCCTTTGTTAACCGGATAAAAAAGTTAAAGAGTTTGTAAATCAGCAAATCATCTACTTTCAGGTCACCTATCACCTGCAACTCGTCGATCACAAGCACTGGTGGGTAACCATTTTTGTAAAAAGCCCTAAGAACGGTTTCTATGTAAACAAAGGCATCTTCCACCTCTTTTTCCTTGAATAACTTTAGAAACACGTCCGTTGGTATTGGAATTCCGGAGTAGCTCTCTGGCAAAACGTTCACTACAGGTTGGAGAAACTCTTTTATTCGTTCATATCTTTCAACGTGTTCTACGTCAAAGAGAACTTTTATGAATTCGTCGTAGTTGCTGATGAACCGCCCCCTCAGATTTATGTAAAACACTTTCTGACTTTTGGGTAGGTTTTTTATCAGATTATTGATAAGTTCGGTCTTGCCGCTATTTATCGGTCCGTAGATGAAGGTGATTAACGTTGGCTCTGTGTCAAGCAGTCTCGTTATCTCTCCCATCTCCTCAACTCTATTGTGAAATTCAATTCGTCTCATATTCTTCTCCTCCTTATGCATACCGCTAATAATCCGGTGATCGCAACCACCACACCGAATCCAGGCAACCTCTTCTCCGGCTCTCCGGAGTTAAGAGTTATTGCAGGAGGCCCCGGCTCCACGATCAGCGTGAGCGTCTCGTACCGTGTCGGGGACTTTGAACCGCCCTCGAACATGTAGTACACCTCGCTTGCAATCTCGTGCGTCCCGACCTGACCTCCTGTGAGGCGCACCTCGATCGACCGCACATTATCGCCGGATTCGATTGCCTGGGTGCAGGTGTAGATTCCGGACCCGGCTTTCGCGAATGAACTGCTGGTGACCGAGACACCGGATGGCGGCTTTAAGATCAACTGGACTGTCATGGATGGGTTTCCGATCGGGTTTACTGCTGATAGCGTGAAGATGGCGTCCTCGCCTTTCTTGATCGTGGTTCTTGTGGTTCCGAAATAGACGCTTGGTCCGGTTCGCTCGACTGTTATCGGTAGTTCTTCGAAGCCTGAGTTTGATTTTGAGTCGGTTGCAACGACTCTGATTGTGTGCGTTCCGACCGAGAGGGGGCTTGTTGTCACGGTGTATGTTCCTGCTCTGTTGAGCTCTTCACCCGCCTTTTGAGGCAGTTCAAGCAAATTCATTATCTCAACCCATCCTCCTTCTTTTAATCAATGATGCTACAAGCAATAATCCTATAACCACAACCACCGCCGCAAATCCGGATGTACTCGGTCCATCTGATTCCGGCGGGCTTTCTGTCTGATCTGGAACTGGCTCTGCCTCTGCCCGCACCGTGATCGGCAGGATGAGTGTGTGATCCTCAGAATCATCGCGATCATCACCGAAGTAGTAGATAATCCTGCCGTTCACATCGAAAGTACCGACCTGATTCGACCGTATCCTGACCTCGATATCCTTGCCGGTTCCAGGCTCAAGTTCGTACGTGGTCGTGTACTGCCCGGCTCCTGACTTGGCGAAAGCAGATGAGGTGACGCTCATTCCGGATGGCGGGATGATTATGACCTGCACATGCATCGCGGGTTTGGTGATCAGGTTCACAGCAGAGAGTTTCAGCAGGATATCCTCGCCGAGCACGACATTGGTCTTCTCGCCGTGAAGCTGCACGCTTGCGGTTGAGACTGGCAGGTTGCTGCGGAGCGTGCCGCCGGAAGTGCCGCCCTCTGTTGAGGGGACGACCTTGATGGAGATGGGTTCGGATTTTGCCTCCTGGATGTTTCCATCCTCGTCTGCATAAGTTACGGTGGCAGGGTCAAGCGTGAATGTGCCGCTTTCTTTTGAACGGATGGTGTACTGGAGGTCTCTTGTCTCGCCGGGTCTGATCAGGTCATATCGCTTCGGGTTCGGGAAGTCGCCGCTGATGAGATCGAAGCTGGGATGGATCGCGTCTGTGATCTCGATGTCGGTTGCGTCAGTGGTGCCTGAGTTTTTGATGGAGATGGCGATGGTGGTTTCTTGGAACTGGCGGATGGAGTGGGGGGATGGGGATTTGGTGATGGTGAGCGCGGTGTGGGTTGCGGGGGCGGGCGGGGCGAGTGTGATGGTGGGTTCGAAGGGTGCGTAGGAGCGAACGCGGATATTGTCAATCCAACCACGATACTGTATTCCGGAAAATACAATTCTTCCAGAAGAAGTTATACTGCCATCTGTCGTTTGTAATGCCAAATCGTCGTTTATGAATAACTTCAATGTGTTGCCTGCAACACCAAAACCGATCTTCTGTTCTGTTCCCAAATTTATATAAGAATTGCTCGTGGGTGCTACTAAACATGCATCGTTACCGGCTAATATTTTATATATTGTGGGTGAAATATAACTACACGCGCCCCCTCCACCTCCGGTTTTTGAGTATCCGGCCCCACTCTTACCACCTTGATACCAATTGTTGGCATCCTGCCATCTTATAGAAATTTTTCCATTTCCCCCTTCTGGATAAGTACCATCCAGATGAAAAATCGCCTCTGCGTATACATTCAGAAAATCAGTATTCTTGGGCGAAATCGTTGTTTCGATATTGTCCCCGTTATTTATGTTAACGCGTTTATTAATCGGGTCATATATGGGGTCAACAGGCGGTTTCCAGCCCGGGTATGGTATCGTGTCCAAGTTCACGTCATAATTGCTCAAAGTGTTCGTATCAAAATCATCGAAGAACTCAAACACCACCTCACCATCACTTGCACGCTCCGCACCCGGATTCCCGTACCACATCGTAATCCCAGTCTCGCCATTCGCAGGAATCAGAGGCACCTTCACCCATATCGTAGCACGCTTTGACCCCGCATCGAACTCTTCGATCCAGTAGCCCAGACTCGCCCCATCCGCATCCGTGAATCTGATGTCACCGCCGTCCGGCTGTGCTTCTTCTGGAAAGTCACTACCAGACAACTCCACCAGCACCTGATAATCACTAAGCGTCTCGCCAGAGTTCTCCTGAATCGCAATCTCTCGCTGATACTGCCAGCCCGCAAGTCCCGCAGATGCCGATGCCGGCAGTGCCGCAAGCAGCAGCAAACCGGCAAGAACCGATGCCAGAACAGCCATTTCCATTTTACGCATCCTTCATCACCTCGCGCACCGCAAGCAAATTCAGCCTCGAGTGCGGTTTCATCATCGTCGTAAGCGGGTCCACGAAGAGAATGTTCTCCTTAACCAGATA
>DAOWIV010000042.1 GCA_030640725.1 Methanosarcinales archaeon
ATTACAACCATCTGAATCAGCAGAAAGCCTCCATGGTGGTAGAAGAATTTGGAGAAAGTCAGAATATTAAATTGTACGCGCTAAATGATGATTTTGTGGCTGGCACGTGGATGGGTGGTCAGGACGTCTCGTATTTCATCGATTCGAGGGATTTCACATCGGGTCGTTTCATTTCACAGGATACTTATGACGCGATCCGGTTCCTCAGGGAGACCGGTGGTGCGGATGCTGCGGTGGTCATGGCATGGTGGGATTCCACGCTCGAGATCGAGGCGGCAGGGGGGACTCCGGTGATATGCTACGCATCAGAGAGAATCGAGCACACGGTCGCACGACCGACCGCAATCAACGAATTTGAGCCAGACGAGCGGGTGGCGGATGTTGCGCGGTTCTTTGTGACCGACTCGGTTGAGGACGCAAAGGGTATTGCGGATGAGTACGGCGCAACCATCATATATCTGCCGAGATACTACGGTCCCGGCTTGTTCTGGGCTATGACCGAAGCGATGGACTCAAAACCAGAGACATCATCACAATCGGAGTTTGAGCAGTCGTACGAACGGTCGATGTACTATCGTTTGATCAGTTGCTCTGATCCGGAGCCTTTTGAGAGGATATTTGAGAACGATGATGTCTGCATCTACCGACTGGGATGAACGTGGCATGGCACGACTGTATGGCTGGATTTTCAGATAGTGCCTATAAGAACAACTAAAACAAACACCAGTGTATGCAGATCGGAGTGTACGTATGCCACTGCGGGCTCAACATCGCCGGGGTACTTGATATCGATGCGATCGTGGCGTACGCACAGGAGCTTGATGATGTCTGTGTCGCAAGAGGCATCGAGTTTGCGTGTTCCGACGCGGGACAGGAGCAGATCAGAAGCGACATCGAGGCGGGCGTTGATCGCGTGGTCGTAGCCGCATGTTCGCCGCGTATGCACCAGACGACTTTTGAGCGACTGCTCGAGGACATGGGTCTTGATCCACACCTCCTTGTGGTAGTAAACATACGCGAGCAGTGCTCATGGGTACATGCGGACAACCGACCGCTTGCAACCCGGAAAGCGATCGATCTGGTGCGCATGGGTGTGGCGCAGGCTCGTGAACTTGCCGCGATCCCGAAACGGACGATCCCGATCAACCGGGACGTGCTCGTGGTGGGCGCAGGGGTTGCAGGCTTGCAGGCAGCCCTTGATCTTGCAGACGGCGGCACGACGGTACATCTGATCGAAAAAGAGCCGACCATCGGCGGAAGAGCGATTCTGTACGGGACACTGTTTCCGACAAACGACTGCTCGATATGCATCATCGCCCCAAAGATGACCGACGTTCTCAATCACCAGAATATCGATCTGCACATACGTTCCGAGGTTGCCGAAGTAAGTGGGAGCGTTGGCAATTTCAAAGTACGATGCATAAAAAAGCCCGGATTCGTCAAAAGCGACGTGTGCAAGGGCTGCATCGAGGATTGTGCTTATATTTGCCCGATCACCGTTCCAAACGAGTTCGATTACGGCATTGGGGTCAGGAAGGCGATCTATATACCGGTGCCGCAATCCGTTCCGATGATCGCATGCATCGATGATCACTGCGTTGGCTGCGGATTGTGTGAAGAGGCGTGCCCTCTGGACGCTATCGATTATCTACAGAAGGAAGAGGAGTTTCTGTTCGATGCAGGCGCGATCATCGTTGCAACCGGCTGGAAACCCTTCGACGCATCCCGCAAAGAGGAATATGGGTATGGGCGGCACCGAGACGTGATCACATCGCTGCAACTCGAACGCATGTTAAATGCAAGCGGACCGACAGCAGGCCGCGTGATCCAGCCATCGACAGGAGAGCTTGCTCGTAGAATTGCATTTATCCAGTGTGTGGGATCAAGGGATGCAACTGTTGGCAACGAATACTGCTCGGTCGTCTGTTGCATGGCTGCAATCAAGAATGCAAACTTAATCAAGGAGACAGATCCGGATACAGATGTTTCAATCCATTACATCGATATACGAGCCTGTGGGGATAGGTATGAAGAATATTACCGGCGTACGCAGGAACTCGGAGTTGATTTTGTACGGGGCAGGGTCGCAGAGGTGCTGACGCACGACAAAAAGCCGGTCATCAGGTACGAGGACACGCTGGCAGGCGAGGGGGTCGGTGTCATCGAAGAGGAATGCGACCTTGTCGTCCTCTCAGTCGGGCTTGAGGCGAACCGCGAGGTCAGCACGGTTCTTGGCATCCGTACCAGGGCAGACGGGTTCATGCAGGCTGCACATCCGAAACTGCGACCTGTGGAAACACAGACCGACGGCATCTTCATCGCAGGATGCGCATCAGGTCCGAAAGACATCCAGACATCGGTTGCGCAGGCGTCTGCCGCCGCTTACCGGGCGTCGAGTCTGCTCAGGCGAGGCAGTCTGGACATCGACCCGATGAGTGCGCATGTGGACGCGGATAAGTGCACTGGATGCGGGCTTTGCATGTCTGTTTGCACCTTCGGGTGCATCAGCATGGTGCATGGCAGGGCAGTGGTCGATGAACTGGCATGTAAGGGCTGCGGTTCGTGCAGTGCCGCATGTCCGGGTGGCGCAATCGAGCCGCACACACATACCGACGCCCAGATCACCTCGCAGATCCACGCGCTTGAGAAGAGCGAGTATCCGCTCATTGTTGCGTTTCTCTGCAACTGGTGTGCTTATGCGTGCGCAGACCTGGCAGGCGTGCTCCGCATCGCGTATCCTACCAATGTCCGCGTGATCCGCGTGATGTGCGCAGGCAGGGTCAACCCGGGCTTCGTGCTCGAAGCGCTCAGGCAGGGTGCGGATGGTGTGCTGGTCGCAGGATGCCGCCCGGGCGAGTGCCATTATACGTACGGGAACGAACATGCAACACACCGGATAGATGCGCTTGCAGGCGCACTGAAAGGCGTCGGGATCGATGCACGCAGGCTAAAGACGGTCTGGATCAGCACATCCGAAAGCAAGCGATTCGCAGAGACGATTTCTGATTTTGTGGACGAGCTAAAAGAGATCGGACCGATCGGGTCGGAATTGTAGCTCCGGGTGTATCTCACTGAAATATTTCGCTTGGGCGCAGAAAAGATCCAGCCATGACATTCCCGAAATCGCTGATCTTACTGACCAACAGTCAGGAATTCGGACAGATCGCCATACTGGTACGTGAACAGCAGCGTCAGTGTAACAAGGCGCCTCTTTGTGAGTGAAATTCCAAGATTGTGGTCGGACGGCGAGTTTTCATGTAAAAATCGCTCTATGGATCCTGTATCGATCGCGTTTTCCTTTTTCATGTACCAGGGCGGCACCCTGAGCAGCGCAGTGCTCTTCCGGGCAGCCTTTGTATCCGCATCCATCGACTGCTTCTCGATGGCGACGCCTATCAGTGTCGGCACATCGATCGGTTTGTGCCCTCCTACCGGGATGAAATATCCGGGCAGGTCCTTTGACAGTACGCTTGCACGCCCGAACACGGAAAAACCACCCTCGGGAAGTGATATGCATGACATGATGTCCCTGACACTGAGGCTCGATGCGGTGCTCACCTTATGGTCGGATCCGGACAGGATGTCAGAGATGACAGCAGCAGCATACTGGTTGTAATGCGGGTACGCACTCTCGATGTTGCTTGTGTAGGCGATACGCTGGTTATCCATCAGGATGAACGCGTCAGTATATTTCCTGAGATGCTCGACCGCATAGCCCACGTTCTGGTACTGTGCACGCGCATCTGCGCCGGTTCCGGTACGGGCGGGCAGCACGCCAAAGACCATGGTTGGTATGTCAAGGTCGCTTAGTATGCGGGCTATGGTCGGCGATATCCCGGCTCCGGTGATTCCGCCAAGACCAAGGAAAATAATTGCAAAATCGACGTCCTGGATGTTATCGTTCAGCAATCCAAGCAGCATGGCGTCATACGAGTCCATTGCAGACGCAGATGCCGCGGTATCGGCAAAATCCCGTCGCCCGACTTCGTCGTCACCTGATCCGAAGAATCCTTTATCAGTCAGCAGGTACTGCTCCTTCTTCCTGACGTGTTTGAGCGCTGCCTTCGGATTGATCGCAATTCTCGGGTTCTTTCCTGCACCACGCTCGCAGACGGCATCCAGAAGAGCACTCCCTGCATGTCCGGCACCGATCAGAAAACCTACCATAGTCCCGGATTAACCGCAACGCATATATGGTTTTTCGTGGTGGTTATATTATGGTTCGTGCGATTGATCTGGTGATTGATCTGTTGACTGCTGTTGCAGTGCTGTCTATGCTCGCAGCACCCGCTCTCGGGGACGATGCGCTGAAACGGGAACTGGTCGAGCAGGCAAGTGAGGTGAAACCGCCTGTGCTTGCAAGATATCAGGAACTTGACCTTATGCACAAACAGATCCTGATTACACTGCAAACCCTTCCTGCAAACCAGATCACCGCCACGACAAGGAAGTGGGTGAACCTTGCGTCGGGGCAGGGCGGCATTCTCCTGAAATTCGATGAGATCAATGATCTCGCATCAAAAGGCGATCCGCAATCGCATGAAACCGCGCTGAGACAGGCTATCCAGTTAAAGGGTGATATAAACACGCTCGAAGGCTATAATCAGGCAAAAGAGAATTTCATCACGATTTATCCGAGAATGGCGCTGACGCATTTTTTCACGGATCAGGGTGTTTATTTTGAGGCGCTTGCCGAGAATGAGAACGACACACGCCTCTCGATCGAGTACTACGAGCAGGCTCGGGTCGCATACAGGGAGGCAGAGGATCTCACAAAGACGACGTATGTGGACATGAAGGTGAAGGAACTCGGGTCAGAGTACCGGTTTGACATGGAGGTTGCAAACGAGTCATTCTGTGTCGGAGAGGCGAACTTTGAGCAGGCTATGAGCGGACTTAACAATTCAACCAACCTGATAACCGTTGTAACGGGAATTCTCTCTGCAAGGACTTCTGAAAGGGAACTTGCCACTGCTTACGAATTATACACGAAACACGGCGACGGGCGGGCATCGCAGATCGATGAGATGCTTGTTACGGTCGATGACGCGCACACAGAACTTGTCACCGTGTTTCTGCGGTATGCCGCGGTGTTCGGGGTGTTTTTCATCATGATCCTGATTATCGCACTCGACCGTATCTTCAGGTGGACCCATG
>DAOWIV010000165.1 GCA_030640725.1 Methanosarcinales archaeon
CCCCTCAGATAACTGATTAGAAGTAATTGGGGATACCAAGATATAAATGGTTGGTGAATATTATTTCATGAAAATATCGGGTAGATCGGCAAGTGTCTTAACCGATGACCGATGTATTGAAATTATGTGGTAGTGCTGCTGCTTTGCCAAAGGGGCAAACTTCTCATGCACGAAAACTTTATGGCGACCAACAGCCGAGTGAACATTATGAAGCGGATCACCGCGATCATGTCAGGAAATGTTCAGAACGTGGGTTACAGAGCAAGAGTTGTTGAAATCGCGAAAAAATCCGGAATAACAGGCAGTGTTCAGAATCTCACGGATGGCAGGGTTAAAATAATCGCAGAGGGTGACGAAAGGGACTTAGAGAGTTTTCTTGATGCAATATCAATTAAAAATGCTCTGATTAATGTTGAGAATGTTGAGGTCAAGTATTCTGATGCTACCCGGGAGTATAACGATTTTTACAAACTCGTGGGAGAGGGTGAGACTGATGAGAGACTGGACAAGGCATCGGAGTATCTCAAGGAACTGATTGTTGTTGTGAAGGGTGGGTTTGGCGAGATGAAAGAGGAGCTGGGCGGTATGCGGGAGGAGGTAAGAACCGGATTTGGAGAGATGAAAGAGGAGATGGGTGGTATGAGGGAGGAGATGGGTGGTATGAGGGAGGAGATGGGTGGTATGAGGGAGGAGATGGGTGGTATGAGGGAGGAGATGGGTGGTATGAGGGAGGAGATGAGAACGGGATTTGAAACGCTCAGTTCCAAGCAGGATCAGACCATAGAAGAGATCAAACTTATGAGGGGGGACCTGAAGAGTTACATGGACTGGAAGTTGGAGAGAATCAAGAGCGAACTCGAAGAAAAATTCGCTCCTGAATTTGATGAGATAAAGAGTGCGCTCAGGGCGCATGGGCTGATTGACGTGTCGAATTGAGTAGAGACTCATCAACTGCGCGAGGTCGTCTGTGAGGTTGTGAAGGAACAACAGTCTCCATGCTGTCAGGGAGATGTCCGCGGTCTTGTGATTTTAGTAGCAGTTATGTTGTTTTTTGAATGTGTTAGGATTAGTGTAGAACAAAACCTGAATTAGTCGCCATATCACGCTCTATTTTGATCTTCTCTGCGCGTTATCAGATCGATCTCCCCTTGCGATACACATAACTCCCATCTCCCGCATCAGTAAATCCCATCTTGACCCAGAATCCGATTGCTGTGTATCGCACCCTGTCTGCGATGATTGTATCAAAGGATTCCTTGAACATCTCGACTGTCATTCTACCATAGCCATGCCCTTCAAACTCAGGAAATATATTGATCGAATGAATCGTAAGTGTCCTGCCGTCGATCAAACCCCTGACCTTGCCCACTCGGGCAGCACCGCAATCGATGTTCAACCAGTCGTAGTCAGAGCGCTGGTCACGGGGCAGTAACTTAAAAGTCAGTCTCTCCGGCATCTATCTTCCCCTCATTTATTCAAATCCCTGGCAGAACGCAAGCACATTCTTCCCGAGATCCGGCAGGTAATATCCGCCCTCCAGTATGGCAAAACGCCGTCCATGTCCCATTCGCTTCGTGAACTTCTTAATAAGCCTGCCGATCAGATAGAAGTCAAAGGTCGTCAGTTTCTTCCCCATATCCTCTTTATATGAGTCAAATCCAGCCGATACCCCAACGATGTCAACATACCCGATATCATGGATGTAATTCTCGATCTCCTTGAGGTAGTCCTTGTTGTTGCCAGCCATGGGATTCAGGACCTTGACACCCCTCCACTCTGAAAGCACATCGATCGTCCCATCTCCGGTGTGCGCATCAAAATCCAGCACGAATGCACTCTCAATTAGCCCTTCATCTCTCAACTTCAGGAGTGCGATACCCATGTTGCAGAATGCACAGTACCCCCAGCTCGAATTTCTTGATGCATGGTGACCGGGTGGTCTGATACAGGCAAACGCAGGCTCCCATCTGAAAGCGATCTCTGACGCGAGTATTGCGCCACCCGCAGATAGTGATGCCATCTCAAATAACCTTGTGTCCTTTGCGATGCCTGTGATATGAGTCCTGGAATGTGCCAGCGACAGATCCCCTGATGATGCCTGCTCAGGTGAAACGACATCATATCCACCCTCTTCGACCAGCGCTTCCATGATGCACTCCATCCTGCCCGGTACCGATGCACCGTCCGCTGCATAATCGGTGCGTTTAAAATCTTCGTGGAAGATTATCTTCATTTGCGTGCCTCCCTGACGATTTTCAGCGAGTCGTGTACCCGTGCACCACAGTTGTTGAGTAAAGGGTCTCCGTGCCCGAAATAGATCGACTGGACGTCCCTGCGGCAGATCTTTTCCAGTGCATGAACGAAGCCCTCCTCGTAGGTGCCGCCAGCCGACTGGATTATAACTGCGCTGTCACCTGCAAACAACACACGTTCCTCTTCACAATAGAGACAGATCGAATCGCTGCTGTGACCCGGCGTGTAGATGACCTCGAAGATCCGATCGCCCAATTTCAACGTATCACCATCCTTTAGCAGATGATCCACGCCTTCTAAAGAGTGAGAATACGCATACACCTCCGGCTTGAACGTTTCCTTGATCTGCGGCAGAAGGCTTGCATGATCATAATGGCTATGGGTCAGGACGACCTGCTCCACCCTATGCTTACCAACGCCTGTCGAAGCATTATTTATCTTTTCGATCACTGATGGGTCCCTGCCCACGTCTACCAGCGTATTGAGATCGTTGATAGCATTCCAGGTTCCTGTGATGAGATAGACGTTGGATGTGTACATCTTGCTGTCACTGGTAAGGTTCAGAATCTTCATGAGACGATTTTCCCTATTTGGTTGCGATCAGCCACCTGAATGGCAACTGTTCGCATATCTGTCTGTTATCTACCTTAAATCCCACCTGTCTGAGTTTCTTTTCATGTTTTTCGCATCTCAGAGAGTAAGAGGTCAGGTTGTCTGTATCCATAAAGGAGGGGATCACTGCAAGATTGTGACCTTCGATCACGCACCAATTCCTTATGTTATACTCCACTTCCAGGATGTTCTTTTTGTAGCTTGCAGGTTTCTCTGCGATCAAGAGCTCGCCTTTCTGCAGCTTTGGTCTATCCTCAAAGACGTCACGACACTGAAACTCCAGGGCGCATCCCAATCCCAACCGATCGCTCATATCTTCAGCGTAAGAGAGGACTTTTGGGTCTATGTCAACAGCCCTTCCCCCGGTATGCCCCAATTTTGCAAGGGTCAGTGATGGAATCGCCAACCCGCAGCCGATCTCGACAAATCCGTCCGGATGCAGTCGTGATAGCCGCTCTCCAAATCTCACACCAACTTCAAGCAACGTGAGCAGAAGTTTTTCAGTGGCGGCTCGAGCACCTGTGGAGTATACGAAGTTCTTGTAAATAGTTAGAATATACTGCCAGTCGTCAGGGAATATCGCTTCTAATCTTGAGACCATGAACTTTTATTCCACCTTCCGGAACAACTGTACATTCGATACCACGGGTTCAAAGATGCTCTCGAGTTCCGCAGGCATCTTCTGTGTCTGTTCGGTCACAAAAAAACCGCCTTCGGCGAGCGTGTCATGAAACATCCTGATGACGCCTATCCGTTCATTCTCCTTGAAGTGGAGGAGCACGTTCTTACAGACGATCAGCCCAAAACCATCGCGTGTGGGATTGAGGGTGCGTAAATCATGTCTCCGGAACGAGATACATCTTCTGATCTCCTCTGCAATTCTGAAATGGTCAGGCTTGTCGGCTGGCGCAAAGTACCTATCGAAGATGTCTTTTGGGATCCGCTCGACCTGTTCCCTTGGATACACACCATCCTCGATGATCTTTCCGAATAGATTGCTCTCATCGATGTCTGTTGCATGTATCCGGACGTTTCTGAAGATCATACCCCCCATATTCTCCCGGAAGATGATGGCAATAGAGTATGGCTCCGGTCCCATTGCGCACCCTGCGTCCCAAACATGGATGTATCTGCGTGTCCGCAATGCCGGAACCACATGGTCACGAATCATCTCGAGCGTCTGCATGTCCCTGAAAAAGTAGGTGAATGCCATTTATTGATCCTCCCCCGGTCTCATCTGACCGCTGTTACAAAGATTTTGTCTTATCGGGGTATATAGATTTCGCTCCGGTTTGGCGCAGGGACTGATGAACGAACCGGAGATGTTCACGATGAAAGGAGGCTTCAGGCTGCGGCACAGGAGGACAATTACGGATGAAAGAACCCAAAGCCCGGCGAATGAGTTGTGCGGGGTCAATGTGAGCCCGCGGGTCATGGGCAAGGGGTCCACGGGAAATCGATGAACTAGGCATAAAGAGCGATATCGGGCGCGGCTGGGCGGTGGAACCGATCGAATTCGACGCGATTTGGAATCCGGACGGCGCATGGACGCAAGATCGCACATCTGACGATATACAAGAACGGTGTGTTCTATTGTACCGGTGTGACTGGATTCACAAAGACAAATAGTATGGCGGCATTCATGACCCGATGATCGATCGCAGTATCCGGATATCATCAGAGCGAAAGGTTCAATCGACTACGATGCGGTTGGTCCAACAAAGTCACGGTCTCGCACCGAAGTGAGGGAAGAGATAAGAGCGGAGACATCTGAGAAAACGATGCCTGTTGAACTGGAACGGTATATATACGTCGATAAAAGAGTGTTGAAAATATTAGAAGAATTTGAGAGAAATACCGGGATCGAACTAAATATTTTAGTAGATAAAAATGGTGTGGGGGTAACTTTCAAGGAGTATCGTTGCATGGACCGGGTATTAAGGTCAGAGATTGGCGGGCTTGATGAATTTATCAAAATTATAGATGAAACACTTGAAAAATACAGGAAGGGCGAGCTTAAACCGACTGAAAAAGCCACTTGAAGAGATGGTGTATATGAAACTGTACAGTGAGCGGCTGATACAAAAGCTTGAGAAGAAGATGCATGATCTGGAGAGGTCTGAAGCGAAGTATCGTTCGGTTGCCGAGGTGGTGGATGATCTGGTCTGCTTGATCGACCGCAAGAATCGTTTTTTTTGCTTGCACTAAAAAGTCGCTGGAACGCTTCGGTCTGACGCCTGAAGACGTTGTGGGCAGGACGATCTCTGGGGTGATCTCTGATCCGGATGATGCGGAATTTTGCACGCAAATGGTTCGGAAGCCTATAAACCCTATAGGCGATAAAGGAGATCGAGGAATATGCCAGGAAAACAGACGATCCTCGTGGTGGATGACCGGGGAGTTGACAGACTTCTCTTAAGAAAGATGCTTGAGGGACGCGGCTACAAGGTGCTTGAAGCAACCGACGGCGAGGAGGGGTTCGAGATGGCAAGGTTCCATGAGCCAGACCTGATCATCGCTGATACCTTGATGCCGAGGATGGATGGTTTTGGGTTCCTGAAAAACATTAAAACAGACGAAAAGACAAAGAAAATACCTTTTATCATATATTCTGTGGTTTACACCGGTTATGAGGATGAGAAACTCGCCCTCTTACCTA
>DAOWIV010000052.1 GCA_030640725.1 Methanosarcinales archaeon
CGAATTATCAGAATTTTTTGAAACGTACATAGGACTCAAAAGGTTAGATTATTCAAAAATATGCAAAGAAATGTTTTTACCAAAAATACACATCGCCGAAGCGCCCCCTTCAAATGAAAAGTTAGTAGCATATACGTGTCTTCTTCAGGGGAGTGATATACACATTTCCGACAAAATATGGGTTTTGACTAAAAGTAATGACACTAAGTCGTCTGCAGAAGTGTTTTTCAGTGCAGAATACTCCCCCAAGCAAACATGGGAGAGAAATAAAAGATATGTCGCGGGTATAGAATTTCTAAGTGCAGAATATATTCAAAACCCTCAAGATATTGAAGAGATCAATCGATGGCGTCGATTTTTCAGTGATCTGGGTGTCAAGGAGCAGGGACACACACCTCATGTAGAGGATTTTGGTGTCAACTTTGCTTTGGAACAACTAATGTCTGAATCAGTTAACGGGAAGTTAGGTTATCATTTTATAGGATTTGAAGATGTCCAGAAACAGAATTTAGGCTATGATTTCATTGGCAAAACTTCTGAAGGTGATAATAGATATCTCGAAGTGAAAAGCCGGGTTCAAGCTAGTGATATTGAACTCACATCTCATGAAACAGATATAGCGGATAGATATCGCGATGATTATTTACTGTGTGTTGTTGAGGGGATACCAGAGAATCCAGAATTGTACATAATCCCCAATCCGGTTAAACATGGCAAAAAAGAGAAGGTAGTGATACCTAAAACCGTTTGGAATGGGTTCAAATTAGATAGATAACATCCGTTCGCGCTAACGCTCGACCTAATACATGGATTCAAATACGTCCAGAACACCACACGCTACGCCCTTAAAAGACAAATGACCATGAAAAGAAAACTGAAAATATATCTGGACACCTCCGTAATCTCAGCACTATTCGATGCAAGGAACCCGGAGAGGAAATCGCTTACAGAATCGTTTTTCGAGCAGATCGAAAGCTTCGATCCATTCATCTCCGAGATCACGACCGCTGAGATCGAACGAACTCCTGACCTGACGCTCAGAAGCAAGATGAGAGAGGTGGCATTGCAATTCCAAGCGATCCCACTAACCGATGACGTCGAATGGTTAGCAAACGAATATGTCCGTTACGGAGCAGTTCCTGAGAGTTATCTCGAAGATGCCTACCATATCGCGGTTGCTGTGATAAACGAGATGGATTGCATCTTGAGCTGGAACTTCAGGCATATCGTAAGGAGGAAAACCAGAGATATAGTCAGGATGGTGAACAGCATAGATACATTCAGGCAAATAGAAATTATGACGCCGGCAGAACTACTGTAGGAGGTAAAAAATGGGTAAAATTACAGAGAAAGATATGGAAGAAGTAAGAAAAATGATAGAGGCGGAATTTCCTGACGATCCGGCTTTACAGCAGGTCCATATCGCAAGAAAAATAATTGCCAGAGAAGCAGAACTTGAGGGTCTGAGTTTTCTCGAGTACATCAAATCGCGTGGGTTGCGAGTTGGGCGCACCCATCGAAGACACGGTGTCTAACAGACCACCAAAATCAGGAGAACACTATCATGCCAACCCAAACATCAGGACGATTGCATCGTATCTGACCCCGCCATCTGCCATGGCGAACCGACCTTTCGCGGCACACGTATCCTGGTCGCGGATGTGCTGGAACAGGTAGCCAGCGGCATGGCATGGGATGCAATCCTCGAAGAGTGGCCGCGGTGCGTTGGAACGAGATGCAAGTTGCCAAAAGGGAAGTGGTTGACGTGGCATCTGTCGAGGGGACGGATGCTGCGATCAGAAGCAAGATTGTGGGTGAAGTACACGCCCGTCTTATGCGGAAACACTTAAACCGGGATGCTCACTAATAAATGCCACAATGAACGACCGAACCCAAAACCGGAACGCCAGCGAAAAAAAAGCAGCCGCCGCCTCCGCGGTGTCGCTGGTGCGTGATGGAATGGTTGTAGGCATCGGCACGGGTTCGACCGCGGCTTATGCCATATCAAAACTCGGGAAACTGGTGGCTGATGGGCTTGATATTGTGGGTATGCCGACCTCGTACCAGTCAGAGATGCTTGCGTTGCAGCAGAAGATACCGATCACAACGCTTTCAGAGCACCCTGAGATCGACATCGTGCTCGATGGTGCGGATCAGATCGACCGGAATCTTGTGGCGATCAAGGGTGGGGGTGCGGCACATGCGAAAGAGAAGGTGGTCGCTCACGCTGCAAAAAGAGTGGTGCTGATGGTGGATGGAGCGAAGGTGGTTCCCGGACTCACACACGTCGTTCCGATTGAGATTTTGCCTTATGCTGTGGCAGTGGTTGATGCAGAGGTGCGTGCGATAGGCGGCATCCCGAGCCTCCGGATGGCAGCGCGCAAGGACGGTCCCGTGGTCACAGACAACGGGAACTTCGTAATCGATGCCGATTTTGGCGCGATCGATGATCCGGGGCGTTTGAATCGTGAAATCGACGCAACAATTGGCGTGGTTGAGCACGGGATATTCTTGAATGTGGATGAGGTGCATATCGGAACGGTAGGTGGGGTCAGGATATTGAAAAAATAGAATCGGTGTTAACAGTGTCCATATTGTCAGACGAAGATTAGTTGTGCTCCCCAGGCGGTTGCTTTTACCGAGCTCTTTGACCAGATTTATGGGGCCTTACCAGTTCGACACCAGATCCATTGGCAAGTCATTCTGACTGGCACATCCGACAGACTTTATTCTGCCAAATCCAATCGATTCACAAAAAAATAATACAAAACCAATAAATAATATTCAAGAATTCATCATGTATCGAACACGCGACCCCAAAATCGACAACCTCAGAGCGCTTGTCAACACCGTGGTGGTGCGACTGCCACCGGCGAGACGCAATCCTTATCTGATAAGACCACCCCACACACATCATAACCACGCATACAAAAGTCTCGATAGGGTAGCGGATATCCTCAACGCCTCCGGAGCGTTGGACCCGGGTTCGAGTCCCGGTCGGGACGTTTGTGGAAAAACACCATCTCAGGAGGCAGGGGGTTGTAAGGGTTGCCTGCTGGGCAGCCCAATCACCCTATCAGGATAGTTCAAGCATTCTTCCGATCGGTATTCTCGCAGCATCCGCGATCTCTTTTGGCACAGTGACCTGGAACTTCTCGGTCACAAGCGCCTCTTCCACCTTCGCAAGCGTTGGCATCTTCATGCGTGCGCAGATCGTAGCCTCTGATACCGGATAAAAGGTCTTGTCAGGCGCCTCGTCCCGGAGCATATCGGATAGCCCGACATCGGCTGCCACCAAAAATTCAGTTCCATCGGATTCTTTGCAAAATCTGACTATTCCGCCGGTTGAACCGATATAATCCGTGTGATCCTGGACTTCGGGTCGGCATTCCGGGTGAGCGACGACCTGTGTAGCAGGGTGCATCTCTCGTGCATGTATCAGGTCAACGAGCGATATCTTGTGGTGCACTGGGCAGAACCCGCTGTCAGGAATGGTAATAATTTCTTTTTTGGCCCCCTTACGTATGTAATAGGATACATTGTGATCAGGACCGAACAGGAGCGGTAAATCTCCACCCATCGTCCTTGCGATCGGGAGCGCGTTTGCAGCGGTGCAGACGCAGTCAGCCATGGCGATCGTATCCGCAAGTGAGTTCATATAGAGGAGGACCTCTGCACCCGGATTCTCTTTCTTTGCCATATCCAGATCATTCCGCGAAAGTTGCCGTGCCAGCGGGCAGACTGCATTTCGGACAGGCGAGATGACTTTCTTGTCCGGATTCAGCACCACTGCCATCTCTGCCATGAAATCAACACCACAGACGATTATCATATCGGCGCTCGTCTCGCTTGCCGCCTCGGTGAGCCTTGATGAGCCGCCAACGGCATCTGCCACGGCTCTGACTTCAGCTCTTCCGTAGTTGTGTGCGAGAATAATCGCATTTTTCTCTCGCTTCAGACTCTCTATTCGCTCTATTCGCCTTATATGCTCGTTGCTCATTACGTTTCGCATTTTCACCCACTCCTATGACCCCCCCAGATCATTATAATACTGATGATACGGAGTTTATAGCATATAAGAGTATCCTCCGGATGAGGTTGTCACATTGCGTGGTGTTCGAGTACCGGACCAAACTTCGCGGTCCAATACTCCATCTTTCTGGTAAGATATGCTAATATCCCCAGAGATGTCCGGTATTTGTGCTTTATCTCCCCTGGATCGGTCTGTCGATAG
>DAOWIV010000028.1 GCA_030640725.1 Methanosarcinales archaeon
GCATCTTGCACTTCGGAGACCTTGCCAGAACCTCCCAGTTCTTTTAAAACATCAATAACAGGTATCACGAATCTTAAGAACTTCGGGCCGACATTTTTATTCATCATACCCCCTCACTCTTCGTAGACCATTGCACATGACCCGTTCATATTTTTCATACAATCGCCCCTTACTCCATACACTCGCTGATAACACAATCTTCCCGCCATCAAACGTTGCACACAACCGATCCCCGATCCTTTTAGCGACCTCTTCCGGGAGTGTAATCGTCAATTTATTATTCTCACGGTCTACGCTGTAAACAAACTTCGCATGTAGTCCAACAGGTGCTTCCACCCATTTCCCTTCCGGAAGCGACTCCATATCCTCCATGCTTTCGATTTTCACTCTTCGCATATCCTACATAACTTCCCTCTTTTCATATATAATTTCCTCTCTACCATTGTCGCATCCCTCGCGGTAACAACTCGATATCTGTGCCCGTGTAACTTCAAAACAATGAACAACGTCTTTCCATAAGACGATCCTATCACTTCTATCCGGTTGTTATACCGGTGTATGGCTGTGAATCACCGGGCTTAAAATCGGAGAAACGATCATTTTGTTGGGGGATAGGAAAAGCAGCGTTATGCAGGTGCAATCGGCAGCCGAGCCACGGTGCCCGCACGCATCACCCCTCCACCCCCTGCCTGAGCCTAATTGCATCCCGCTTCACCGCATCGTTCCCAAACACCGCTGCAACCATCTCGATCGCCTCAAGATTGCGCACAACCTGATCCAGATACTCAAGAACGTCAGCAGGATACGCATAAACCCCGTAATCGTCGCTGATCTCCTGCACGATGCTTTTCTGGCTGAGTCCCTTGCATCGTAGTTCGATCAGCCTCTTTGAGAACTTCCGCTCGGCGCAACCGCAGTAAGGCGTGTCGCGGCACGGGCATACCATGAATTCGGTGATAAAAGAGAGAAGCTGATCACGAATGTCCCTATCAAGAGCGGCAATCGACTCTCCTGAGAAGACGAGGTCATACGATGCGCCCTGAAACACTCTTGACGGTATATGCATCTTCAAGGCATTGGCAATCCTTCCAGCGTCCTTGAAATAGACCGCCTCGAACGTTTCAAGTGATACCACGGTGTCAAGCGGCGGTTCGCCTTTTTTGACCGCATCCCTGATCAGGAATGCCTGTTCGATGCTGAGAAAGTGCGTCGTCACGATCCTGCCAAAGTCGGTGAGTCGGGCAGAGGGTGTGATAAGCCCGTATTCTACCAATTTCCTGAAGAGATACTCAAAATCTCCGCCACCGATCAGCAGATCGTTTAATGCACGCAGTTCTGACCGATCCTTCGCAAGCGCAGCGCATGCAAGCAGCTCCTCCATCTGTTCAGGCTCCTCGTACACGGCATCGACCGGCTCGACCTCGTGTTTCAGCAGCTTGAATGCGATCTCGTCCTCAGTCTCGCCGCCGCCGTGATACCTCCGGTTTGGCTCAGCGATCACCACCACCTTCCCGATGTCGTGGTAGTCCGGTCGCCCTGCCCGCCCGAGCATCTGGTGGAACTCGTGCACAGATAGCCAGTCGATGCCCATCGCAAGCGATTCAAAGATCACCTGCGACGCCGGGAAATCGACGCCTGCTGCAAGGGCGGCTGTTGTCACGACCACCTCAAGCCTGCCTGCGGCAAACGCGGATGTGATGCGACGCCGTTCCTGCTGCGACAGACCTGCATGGTACGCCGCGGCATTTATCCGGAGGCTTTCTGCGATTTTGTGGCATCTCTGGCGTGAGTTGGTAAAGACGATCGTCTGCCCCCGGTACCCTTTCGATGACTGTGTATTCCATTCCCGCCGTGCCAGTCGGTCGATGATCCGTATCTTGTCACGCCCGCCTGCAAAGAGCAGGTGCAGTTCGATCGGCACAGGTCTCACCCCGTACCGGACCAGTCGTCCCGGAGAGCCTTTTTCGAAAAGCATCTTTGAGAGAGATTTTGGGTCGCCGACGGTCGCTGACAGGTAGATGAACTGAGCTTTCGGGGATGTGTGCTTCAGTCTTGCGATCAAACCGTCCATCCGGTGCCCGCGCTCCTCGTCTGCAAGCGTATGCACCTCATCGATCACAACCGTCCCGATTTTTCCGAGTTTGCCTGCTTTTCCAGATCTGAGCAGGTAATCCACGCCCTCGTAGGTGCCAACCCAGACTGAGGTTGATTTTGTTGGTTTCCCCGATTTACGCCCTTTTTCACGCATTATCCTGCTTGACCCCACCTGAAGCACTGTTGTAGTCCCAAGAGGCTCGTATCGCTTTCTGAAGTCTTCTTCCTTCTGGTGCGCAAGCGCAACGAGCGGAACCATGAACAGAAAGTTTCCCCGCCCTTCGAGCAGGTTTTTTATGCCTGCAAGCTCCCCGATCAGCGTCTTGCCAGTAGCGGTATCCGAGACGACCAGTTGACCTGTGCCCTCAAAAAGACCGCTCTCGATGGATAGCGATTGAACCGGTAGCAGCGTGTCCAGTCTTTCCGCAAGCAAACTCTTAAACCGCTTTGGAACCTGAAGATCCTGCACCATCATCGGTTTCGTCGCCTTTGAATCGGTTGCACTGATCCTGCGGTACAGCGTGAGATCAGGATCGGTTACATCAGGATCGAGCATACCCCTGACCCGGTCAAGGTCTCGGGTCTTGAGAAGCAGCTTCTCGATCCGTTCGAGCGCAGGTTCGCCGAGTTTCATCGGAGCAAGTTCCCTGTGCAGTTCTGCAAGAGCGCAATCCGGGCATATCAGCTCGCCTCTGGACTGGATCGATCGTTTATCGATCAGATTGAACCGATTCTCGAGCAGGCAGTACCGGCAGGCAGAAACAGGTTCGCATGAAAGCTGGTATCCGCGTAGCATCTCCTGAAACTCGTCTGCGGTCTTCCGGTCCCCTGATGCAAGCAGGATCCGATCAGCATCCCTGAGCATCTCGACTGCTTCGGCTGGCTTTTTGAACTTGTTTCCGGACATGAATTTTAACGGACGCATCCCTTTTGCGGTTTTTGCAAGCGTGAGCGTGTAGCAGGAGAGGGGCGTCTTCTGCAGGTTGCTGATCTTCATGAGGGTGAGCTTTGACCGCTGCGGGGTTGCAAGAACAGATATACTCATTACAGGTATATTTGCAGCAGGGTGCGTATTACATTTGCGGGACTCAAAGACTCTATCATATTTGATTTGTACGGTCTATCCGGTCATGCGGCAGTAACTCTTCAATACCTTCTGATACGGTCTCAACCCCCATCTTGCGCCAGATTAAACTGGCAATATCCCCCTAAGTAATTGAAGAGTGGACTGACAACAAACCTTTTCCCAGTTGTCTCGCCGTTGTCAGATCGCTTCAATCAACTTCAGTCCCCACTCAATCGCATGATTGCGTCAGCGAGATCGCCGCTTGATTCTTTCAGTGCGTCGCGTGCAACATCCTCGCTCACACCGGTCTGTTCGGCAACCAGTTTCACATCATCGTCAGGTATCACCAGCTCTCGCACACGTTCCTGCTCGCGGGGAGTGCCTGTCAGCTGGTATGTCTTTGTGCCAGCAGCATCCATGATCGAGACCGCTGCATCATCAAACACGATCTCGGTGTCAGCCGTCCGGATGATCACCTCTTCCACATCCTCGATCTCTGTGACTGCGATGCCCATCTGCTTCATCATCTGCTTAACCTTGCGCGGGTTCATGCCCTTTCCAAGTCCCGGAAACATATTTGTTCACCTCGTTATCGTCACTGTTAACAGTTCAGGTCTTCAAATACTGTGTCCTTTAATCTATATGACTCTTCTCTATGTGGACGCCGGTTCGTCGCCGGAAAGACTATAGTTGCAGAAAAGACCAACATCTGACTGATGCAGATACACAGGTTCTCGCAATACGCAAATGCATACTTAATCGACGGAACCGTCCTGATCGATGCCGGAATCGACCCCGCGGTCCTCAAAGGGCACGATCCCGAACTGATCATACTCACGCACTGCCATTTCGATCACACCTTCGCAGCGCCCGCAATTGCGGAGATGACCGGCGCTAAGATCGCAATCCATGAGGTGGATGCATTGCTGCTCGGCGATGACCATGCGACTGCTGCAGTGATGTTCGGCGAACGTGCTCCTAAAATAACGCCTGATTTGCTGCTCCGCGGCGGGGAAACCCTTGAATTTGACGGTTTTGCGCTGGAAGTGATCCATACGCCGGGTCATACGCGAGGCGGCATCTGCCTGTACGAACCAGAGACGCGGAGTCTGTTTTCCGGAGATACCGTATTTCCGGATGGTGGAATCGGGCGGTACGATCTCGGAGGCGATATCTCTGCTCTTGCACGCTCGATCGAACTGCTCACAAGCCTTGATGTGGCGGTGATGTATCCCGGGCATCTCGAGGTTACTGATGCGGATGTGCCCGCGCAGATACGATTGTCACTGGATCGGGCGCGTATGCTCGCATAACGGATCGAAGGAAACATCCCGGAGCAGGATAAGTCCATTCCAGCGGTATGTTTTTATCGGCATAAAAAGAGTGTACTTGCAAAAACAAAATTATGGTGATTGATATGGATAAACGATTTATTATTGGCATCTTGCTGGCACTGGTTCTCGTCGTCAGCGGATGCGTAGACACAGACGGCGGCGGCATAGTAGAAGTGATCAAAGAGGGCGACCATGTTCTGGTGGACTATACCGGAAGACTTGAAGATGGTACTGTTTTCGACACGTCTGTGGAAGACGTCGCAATCGAGGTAGGGGTACACAATCCGGGCAGGGCGTATCAGCCGCTTGGGTTCACGGTCGGCGCAGGACAGATGATCAAGGGTTTTGACAGTGGCGTCGTTGGTATGGCGGTAGGCGAAGCGAAGACCCTGACAATACTGCCGGAAGACGCATACGGGCTCAAGCGCGAGGACCGGGTCCAGACCGTTTCGATCGAAGAATTGAGCGCGGCAGGTATCACGCCTGTGATTGGAGAGAAGCTCACCACCAGCTATGGGCAGGTGGGCAATATAACAGACATCACAAACACGAGCGTTGTGATCGATTTCAACCACCGGCTTGCCGGAAAGACATTGATCTTTGATGTGCGGATTGTTTCTATCGACGGTGGAGATGCAGCGGTCGAAGATGATGATGAGGCTGCTACGGTAGATACCGCAAAGAAGACCGAACCCGAGGGAAGGAACCGGATTGTGGTGATCGAGACGAGTATGGGCACGATGACTGCTGAACTCTACGAAACGCGGGCACCAAACACCACTGCAAACTTTATCGGGCTTGCCGAGCGCGGATTTTATGATGGTCTGATCTTTCACCGTGTGATCAATGATTTTATGATTCAGGGCGGGTGCCCGGAAGGCACTGGAAGGGGCAACTCTGGCACAAACATCAAGCTGGAGATTCATCCTGAACTGACTCACGTTGACGGCGCACTTGCGATGGCGCGATCCTCACACCCGGACAGCGCATCCAGCCAGTTCTATATCTGCGACGGAGCGCAGTCCAGACTCGATGGACAGTATGCGGTATTTGGCATGGTAATCGACGGGATGGATGTCGTGCGGGCGATCGCAGAGGTGGAGACTGATTCGCAAAACAAGCCGGTAGAGGACGTTGTGATTACTGAAATTTCTATCGAAACCCCGAAATAAAATAACCCCGCCCATGGCGCGTGGACGCCTGTAATTCATCCGGGACACCTTTATTACGATCCACGCACGTCCAGATCACATGAACACCGGCATGAACCTCGAGACCATCGCGTCAGAGCTCAGGAACTTTGAGGGCGTGACACGGAAGAAGACGATCGCCGATATCGCCGAGATCCTGAAGACCGTGCGATCCGAGTATACGGACTGCATCGCCGATATCGGCGACGACGCGGCGATCATCGACATCGGCGGCGATGACGTGATCCTGTTTGCCGCAGATGGTATATGGAGCAAGATGCTTGGTGACCCGTGGTGGGCAGGTTACGGCGCAGTCCTTGTGAACGTGAACGACATCTCCGCGATGGGCGGGCGCCCGATAGCAATGGTCAATATCCTTTCGACCAGCGACGATCAGGTGTTCTCAGAGATGATCCGCGGAATCCGGGACGGGGTTGCGAAGTTCGGCGTTCCGATGGTCGGCGGGCATGTGCACCCTGACATGCCATGCACCTCGATCTCGGTTGCCATCCTCGGCATCGCAAAGCGGGATGCTGTGATCAGGAGCGATACTGCGCGGGCAGGAGATTGCGTCGTTCTTGCATACGACCTTGACGGCAAGGTCGGGAAGAACTCGATCTATTCATGGGATAGTACGACGATGAAGACGCCTGCAAGCGTCCGCGAGAAGTTCATGGTCATGCAGACGCTCGCCGAGGCTGGTCTCGTGACTGCTGGAAAGGACCTCAGCAACCCGGGAACGATTGGAACGATTGGAATGCTTCTTGAGACAAGCGGTAAGGGTGCAAGCATCGATCTGACTGCGATACCACGTCCCGACGGTATCGATTTCCTCCACTGGCTCAAGATATATCCGGCGACCGGTTATGTGGTGACCACACAGGATTCGTCTGAATGCATCAGGCTCTTTGAGGACGCGGGGCTTGCGGCAGAGGTTGTCGGGGTCATTAATGATGGATCACGCCTTGATATCCACGAAGGAGCGCGGGAGAACACAGTCACGGTCTTTGATTTCAAGCGGGATGCGATCACCGGGATATGAGGGGCATCATCCTTCGCCCGGTTGCCCACAGGGAAATGTGGAGTACGCAGTGTCAGGGTTCGGAAGATGGAAGATAAGCTTCGACTAATATAATTTTCCATTCTTCCAGAAAAACGATTTGTCCGGAGGTCTGCTGAGCATATTGAATACGCTTGGATACAGTTTCGGATATTTTGCCTCTTCAAGCGGGATGTTGAACATCCCGTCAGGCGCATCATCATCCCCACCCAGCCCGATAACAATGAACACAGGTATCTTCCGTTCTTGCGAGAATTTCCAGTACCTTTTCAGTTGTTTGGGGTTTGTCCAATCCAACATCTCCCCGTTAAGTCCCGAGCGGTATTTACATTCCACAGCAAACATTTCGCCAGATGGAATGTATCTAAAGACGAAATCAGGATTCATGCTGCTTTCAACATATCGTTCTTTGTTAGTTTCAGTCGAATGCGTCTTTTCTGCGACTGAAAAGTATTTTTTCGAGAACAAATCCTCTACATACTCCTCAAATCTCAAACCAACCACGAACGAATCGTTGGAAGTTTCATGTTTTATCTCTTTGAGCAGGTCAATCCCACTGTCAATTACTTTGTCAAGCAAACCCAGGCCCTCACCTCCCATACACACTATAACATTTGTATTTATCACACTTAAACCCGGGTTCCCAAAACTCTCTACGCAAGGATCTTTAACGCCTCATCGACGCTGATATCGTCATGCACGAGCGATGAGATTGCGCGGGTCATCCGAACAGGATCCTCTGCCTGAAACACGTTCCTACCAGCCGCCGCACCAGCAGCACCTGCTTTTATCGCGTCGCGGATCACCTCTAAAAATTCCCGGTCAGTGTTCGTCTTTGGTCCTCCTGCGATCACCACTGGCACCGGGCAGCCATCGACTACTGTTCTGAACGATTCGGGATCGCCGGTGTAATTGGTCTTGATGATGTCCGCACCGAGTTCGGCGCCAGCCCGAGCTGCAAGTGCGACCACGGTCGGATCATGCTGGTTGGGTATACCGCGACCTCGCGGATACATCATCGCTACAAGCGGCATTCCCCAGTAATCGCAGTCGTCCGCGACAGCGCCAAGATATTCAAGCTGGTCTGATTCGGTGTCAGAACCGACATTGATGTGTACGCTCACAGCGTCCGCACCAAGCCGGATCGCCTCCTCGACTGTGCATACCCGCACCTTGTTGTTCGGGTCAGGTCCAAGCGACGTGGACGCGCTCATGTGAACGATCAATCCGATGTCGTGCCCGTATCCACGGTGCCCGTGCGCAACCATCCCTTTCTGCACCAGAACCGCATCTGCGCCTCCCTCGGCAGCTTTATTTATAGCGTCTCCGATATTTATAAGCCCGTTTATCGGACCTTCCGACACTCCGTGGTCCATCGGGATGATTAGAGTCTTTCCACTCTTCCTATCGATGATCCGTTCGATCCGTATCTTCTTTCCTATTTCAGACATGATTTCACCGTTCTGAATCGTATGTGTGATATTTACCACGGCAGGGCATTAATAAGTATTGCCTGACCCGAGTGGTGATATATATTATGGCGTACAATTACGCACACATGAAAGGGCTTACGTTGTTTGTACTTGTGTATGTATTGCTCATGGCGCCGGGCGCAGGCGCGGACGGGGTGTATCCCACCGACGCTCCTGCGCTTACTGCGAGCCTCTCCCAGCAGATTCCCTATCCTGCACACCCTGGCGAGGAGCTGACGCTCGTCATCAAAACCACAAACTTCGGGGACGAACCCGCAAAGGATATCATCTGGTATCTGGACGCAAAAGAGCCGTTTGAACTGAAGGAGACTGATGACGCCACGCAGACCCTTCCTGAACTTCGGTGTGGCGAGACTGCGAACACTGATTATTATCTGACCGTCGATCCCGATGCAAGGTCTGGCGAGTACATAATCGATCTTAATATCACGTACAGCGGCGATTTTGACTCTGACCGTGAGTACCTCACCACGAAGAGCGAGGTGGAACTCACGGTCGTGGTGCAGGGGTCCCCGGATCTCGTGCTCCTGAATGCCGATATACCAAAAGCAGCCATCAAATCGGAGTTTGATGCGAAATTCTCGATCAAGAATGTTGGAACCGGACCGGCGAAGAATGTGAAAGTTTCTTTTGCGAACCAGACCAGTATTCTCCCGAAGAGATCGATCTGCTACATCGACACGATAGCACCGGGAGAGACCGCGGTCGTCGAATCGGGTTTCTTTGTAGACACCACAACGCTATCCCAGCATCCGCTGTCGATAACGATCCTGTACGAGGACGAGGTGCATGAAACGCAGCCAGCCCAGTCGTATTCGGCGCTTGTTCCTGTTGTGAGCGGAAACACGCTCTTTGTCTACCTTGATTCCCAGGATCAGCTTACACCAGGCACGGTCGGCGAGATCACGATAGGCGTTGCAAACCGCGGGCTTGCGCGGGCAAAGCATGTCAGCCTCACGATCTCTGACGGGGCTCAATTCGAGCTGATCGATACGAGCACCAGGTACATCGGCGACATCGAGAGCGATGACTACGACACCGTGGATTTCGTGATCCTTCCGGAGCCGGGCTGCCGCAGCGTGACTGTCGAGGTGCACTATGCGGATGACTACGGCGAGGCGTACGACACGACCGTCGACGTCCCGATCCGGGTCTACACCGCTGGTGAAATGCGAGCGATTTCGCCGGAGAGTGGCGGGAACACCGGGGTAATCATCGGAGTGCTCGTTATAGTGCTGATCTTTGTTTTCAGAAAACGCATTAAAAGGATCATATCCAGATGAAACTCTTGGATTACTTCCGGTTCTGCATAAGAGGCTTGGTGCAGCGTAAAACCCGGAGTTACTTAACGATCATCGGCATTGTGATTGGTATCATGGCGATCGTGGGCTTGATCTCGATCGGGGTCGGGATGCAGGTCTACATGGACGAGCAGATCGGGAAGATGGGCGTGAACAAGATCATAATAATGCCGGTGCCGCCGGGTGGGGGTTTTGGTCCGACCGCCGCATCGACGTACTTTACAGATCGGGACGCAAGAGTCGTCGAGAAGGTGCGTGGGGTCGATGCGAACTGCTACATGGTCTACCGAACCTCGATCGTAACCTACAAGGATATCGATGCGGTGGCACCGGTTGTCGGCATGGTGCCGTCGATTGCAGAGGATGCGTATTTTGATGTTCAGGGGTATGAACTCGGATCAGGGAGGGCTCTGGAGGATAAGGATACCCATAAGATAACGATTGGTTACTGGACTGCGTACAAGACTTTTAAGGTCAGGGATACCTACAAAGAGGTCAAGATAGGCGATAAGATCGAGATCAAGGATCAGGGATTCAAGGTCATCGGGATCATGGAGGAGATCGGGAACCGGGATGATGACATGACGATTAGCATGAGCCTCGATGATGCGGAGCAGCTCTTTGACGTGAGCGATGAATACGACTTCTTCTTCGTGAAGGTGAAGGAGGGCGCGGATCCGGAGAATGTTGCAGAGCGCATCAGGGATCGGCTTGAAGATGAGCGTGACGAGGAGGATTTCACGGTCATGACCGCGGCACAACTCTCAGAGACGGTTGGTGGAATACTTTCAGCGGTATCCGCAGTTCTGATCGGGATCGGCGCGATCTCGCTTCTCGTTGGCGGTGTCGGGATCATGAATACGATGTACACCGCAGTTATAGAGAGAACGCGGGAGATCGGGAACCGGGACGATGACATGACGATTATCATGAGTCTTGATGATGCGGAGGATCTTTTCGACGTGAGCAATGAATATGACTTCTTCTTCGTGAAGATAAAGGAAGGAGCCGATCCTGAAGATGTTGCAGAGCGTATCGGGGACCGGCTTGAAGATGAACATGACGAGGAGGATTTCGCGGTCCTGGCGGCAGCACAACTCTCAGAGCCGGGTGGTGGAATACTTTCAGCAGTATCTGCAGTCCTGATGGGGATCGGTGCGATCTCGCTTCTCGTTGGC
>DAOWIV010000146.1 GCA_030640725.1 Methanosarcinales archaeon
AAAATATTCGAAGAGAAGTTCTGAATAAGAAAAGTGTAAACGATGTTATGGACCTAATATGCACTTGGAGTGTAAACGATGTGTTGAGCTTTTTGATGTAAGCGATGTTATGAGCCTTACCACATAGAACGAATGTAGAGTTCGAAGTCTACATCAAACAATCTTTTTATATTTTTTTCTACATAACTGATAGACTGCTTATTTTCATTTAGGTATTCCTCCATGCCACAAAACTTCTGACGAACGTTATCATCGTTATAACTATTCTCAATTATATGGTCGAAGAGTGACGTTATATTCTTGTTTAGCGCTTTATCCATTTAAACCTCAAAAATCAAATAAATCCTTTTGTTTATTATGCTTAAACAGACTTGGAGTTACTATTTCGGCATAAATACTTCCAGCAAGCTCGTACAGATAGGTTTCAGCAGATAGTGAGCTTGTGCCTTCGTTCCATGGAAGTTTTGGAAACTCAATAATAATTTTTCCATTGACATCTATAATAAATTTAACATCATAACTTCTGTTGAGCCTATCATGTGTTTGTGTAACTTTTGATTTAAAACGTTGTATTTTTATGTCAGTGTTATCGATTATTTCTCGTATCTTTGGTGCCAGATGATTTATTCGTTGGTTTTTTTTCGATTTATAATCTGCTAAATGCACATTACCAAAGCTCTTGTCAACGGCTGGATCAAATTTAATGTCATAAAGTTCTTCTAAAAACCTTTCAAAACACAGTTTTCGAATTATGTTTTCATCAAACTCAACAATTTTTAAATTCGATATGCCCAAATAGTCCTTATACATTGATTTTACTAAATCATCTTTTATATTGCCTCCACCATACATAATTATCCCTAATTTGCCACTACCATCGCAAAAATGGTCTACGTGCATAGTGGATTTTACAACATTTCTGACCAAATAATGAATAAGTGATACATTATTTCCTGAACAATCGCCGATGGATGTAATGTGCGAATCGCCTATTTGACCAAACATAGCATGAACGCCGCCCTCACTTTTGCGAATATCGATACATCCAACTTCTTTCCCATGCTTTAAATAATTCGAGCCCAATGAGTCTTCGACTGCATCTAAATCACACTTTATATCTGTTTCATACTTTCTTACAGTAATTATCCGATGTACATCGATGTTGTATGAATCATCAATGACAATGTCTAATTTAATGTCGTTATCATACATTTACATCCACCTCACACTTCTTCTGCGGTCTGGAATTCCAGATCCTTGGGCGGTGGCTCACGGCGCGGCTTGGATGCCCCGATGGGGCGGGCGGTGTCTTTCTGGCGTTTCATGCAATATATATGTCAGAATACATCCCACATAAAACAACCCCGCAAACCCCCCTCCGGCAGGCAGAAGACTCCTCGTCTCCCGCCCGCCAGAATCACCCTCCACCCTTCAGTGACGCTTCGCCGCGTACGTCTCTGCAATCAGCGCTCGCTTGAGCCGGTACCCGATCATCCGCGTGTCCCAGTTCTCGTTGTTCCCGATGAACCGGACGAGCCGCTTCTTCGTTGCACCCTCAAGGCTGAATTCAGCCATGATCTCCTTGATTACAGCGTTCTGTGCATCCTTCTCTTCCTTTGATAACTTCTCTTTCTCTGCCATTCCAATCACCTCGAGACCGTAACACTCGTTACCATTCCAGTCGTCATCGGAAGCTTCACGTTCGAGAGCACAACGCCCGGCGCAACATCCGAGACCTTGAACTTGACAGCAGCCTCGCCCGCATCAGACGTGATCTTCGCAGGAATTCCCTTCAGAAGCGAGTTTGCGGTCACCATATCGAGATTCATCTCGACAAAGTCGTTGTCATCGACGATACCATTCCAGAAGAACGGACCGCCCGCATAGACAAGCGCAGTCTCAACCGCCTCTGCTGTCGGGTTCGCATCCATCGCCGCATAATCCGGCTTCTCATACGCAGGAACGACTCGCTCGTCCACCGCATCGATGCCAAGAGTCGCAAGCAAAGCCGCATGTATCTCATCGTACATGCCAACTGGCTGCCCCATCATCGTTCCGATCGCATCGACGCCATCGGTTCCCTCGCCGCTGTTCTGAAGCGCCCTGCCTTCTGCGTTCACAACGGTTCCTGCCTTCTTGTAGAGCGGCTCGGTTGCGACAACGATCTTTGCAACATCAGTGATCGCACTTGCCCGTGACGTGATCACGATCAGGTTGTCGAGCTTTCCGAGTGCACCGCGTACAGCGGTCTCGTCTGGCATGATCTCTATCAGGTCAGAGTCCAGGCATACAAGCGTCTTGATGCTGCCATCGTTAATCTCTGCGATGATCTGGTCAAGGCTCTTCTGCTCGGTCTTCTTGCTTGCAAGATCGCATCCGACTGCATTCACAAACGGCTTCATGAACATGATCGCTGCCCCTGACGCTTTCGCAAGGTTGAGGAGTACCATCACACGCTCAGGATCAGTGCTCGGGTTTAGCTCTGCGATGATCACCGAATCACTGTCAAGCGCAAGCTCAGACTCGTAGTTGGCAGGATCGATCGTCTTGTTCTCGTCAGCTAAGCTTACCGCCTTCCAGCCAACCGCTGTCACGGTCGCTCCGTTCTTCTTTGCTGCAAGAATTCTTCTTACGAGCAGAGGATACTGTTCGTACGGATCGATGAAGAGCACGATCTTCTTCGCATCTTCGATTGCATCGAGCGGAATCCCAACACCCATCGTCGGGTGGCATTCGGATGGGATCGTTGAGAACGCGCCCATTCCGGTGTTCACAACCGCACCCTTGCTCTCTGCAAGCTTCATCAGTGCAAGATGCTCTGCACACGTCGTGTTTCCAACCGATACGAAAGTGGCTCCATCGCCGATCGCTTTTCCTGCCGCAGTGACAGCGTCCGAGAACTCGACCTCGTTTCCATCAACTCTGGAGGTTGCATTCTTGAGATTCGCTGACAGCCTCACTCCGAATCTACAGAGTTTGCCTGCGTTAACAACTGCGTCCTTGCGCCAGTCGATGTCAATTGCGCCGTCGTCCTTTTCGCGAACGTACATCCCGCACGCAATCGAGCAGCCCGGACACACCGTGGTAAATATATTTTCATTCATTTAAATCACCTCAGTCCTCAATCAGGTCAACCCCGAAGAACGGCGGTGTTGTCATGTCCATACCAGGTTTGTACTCGAACTCCTCCTGCATCGGGACTGCAAACCTCTGGTAGATGTGTGTCAGCGGAATATCCACAGGACAGACATCGGTGCACTGCCCGCATCCGATGCACGAGTCCATCAGGTGCACGAACCGCACAAGGTGGAATAGCGACATCTTGTATGTGTCTGATGCTGAGCTAAACTCGGTGCACTTCGCAGTCTCGCCACATGCGCATACCGGGCAGACCGTCTTACATGCACCACAGTTGATACAGTCCTTGAGTGCATTCATGTAGTAGTCGAGATGGCTTCCCTCAATCGGTGAAAGATGCTTCTCGTTTGCGGCTGCCGCAACATTCATCATTGCGCCGTCTACTTTCGCCCGGATCGCTTTGCCCTTATCATCTGCTGGTGTGATCTCAACAGCTCCGGCGTCGATTGCGTTCTCTAAAATCGCAATTCCCTTCTCGGTGTTGATCTCGACAAACGTCCCTTTTCCTGCAAGGTCGCCGATTACGCCCCAGTTTCCACAAGCGATGTCTGCCATCGTCGGGATGTTTACTGCGCAGTACTGGCAGGACTCACGTCGTCCGTAGCCCTCTTCTTCGAGCTCGTCGATCTTGATTGCGTGTTCCTTGCCGTCCTTTGTCTCAAAGATCAGCTTTCCTTTGTCGATCTCCTCGCCCTCGATGTCTTCAGGGTCAAGCTTGTACATCACATCAAGCATCTCCCGGGTTACTGCCGGGTGCATCGTGCCGCCGCAGTTCAGCCCCACGATGTAGGTCGTGTCGATGTCCACCTGCCCTCTTTTCGCCTGCTCAATCGTGCTTCTTGCGTCGCACGGCTTTGCAGGGAGCGCAACCTTTGTTCCGTATTCGAGGTAGCGTGATAAGACGATCGGGACCGAGTGCATCGATCCGGCTGCTGCTTTAACCTCTTCAGGGTCTGATGTCACGATCGGGACCGCCTCGAACTCTCCGATCTTCTTTAAGACTACAACTGCCTCAACAAGCCCTTTCTCGAGTGCTGCTGCAAGCATCGCGGTAACGAGACCTCCTGATGCGCCGCGGGTTCTGATATCCTCGTCTGTCGCCCATCCGACGTAACAGTCTCCTATATCCATTCAGATCACCCCCTCAACCCTTTCACAAAGGGTTGATGCCAACGGCTGTGCTCCGCTGACGCTTCGCATTCGAAAACTGCCCTCCGGGTGGGGTATTCGTTTCGTTATCATTTAAATCACCCCTTCTGGCTTGAGCGGACTTGGTCCAACCTTCTTGATCTGCTCTGTGAACTCGGTTACGACCTGTGCATACCGCTCGCCCTCTGATGCTGATATCCAGTCGAGCTTGAGCCGCTCATCCTCGAGTCCGAGCTCGTTCACCATCGCTTTTAAGAATTTGTACTTGATCGTTGCCTTGTAGTTGCCGTTCACGTAGTGACAGTCGCCGATGTGGCATCCCGAAAAGATAACACCGTCTGCGCCCTCAAGGAATGCATTTAAGATAAATACCGGATCCATCCTGCCAGAGCACATCACTCGTATCACACGCACCGTTGGCGGCTGCTGGAACCTGCCCATTCCTGCGGAGTCGGCTCCTCCGTACGAACACCAGTTACAGCAGAACATCACAATCTTTGGCTGCCATTCCTCGCTGGTTGTTCCTGTCGCTGTTGCTTCTGCCATTTTTCACTCACCTCCGTACTGGAAGACGTTTCTCACCTGTGCCAGCACCTGATCGTTCTTGAAGTGGCTCTGTTCGAGCGCACCTGTCGGGCACGCGGTAACACAGGTGCCGCAGCCCTTACAGAGAGCCTCGACAACATTGATGCGGCGGTCGCCGTTCGTTCCGACGATCTCAAAGACTC
>DAOWIV010000159.1 GCA_030640725.1 Methanosarcinales archaeon
GAGTGATAATGGATGTAAGGAGATCCTTCATACAAAAAGGGTCGGAAGGACGAAGTACTGGTTGGTCGATGAAAAATATGGAGGGCTGATACGTGAACGAGAGGACAATTTCTCAAGAGTATAAACATACTTATGCAAGGATAATGGAAATCAGGAAAAAGGAAATCCCAATCCAGATAGAGACTTCTTTTGATATTCCTCATCTTGTTCTGGCGAATCGCAGAAATACAAAAGCATTAGGAGCTACATATCTATCGAAGTTGGGTATCATGGTTGCGGAAGCATTCAAAATTACATCAGCACCACATCCGGTCATTCCAACGATATATCTGTATGGTCCGCAGTTGGTTGGTGATACGCAAGCAATGAACACTCCACAGTATATTACTCCACTTGGTCGCGACTGGGGAACTGATAACGGTGATGTTATGGGTAGTGAAAAGATATCGATAAGTCCGGGAGGACATGATAGATTTACACGAGATATACCGGAACTGAAATATATTGCCAAAATAAGCCTGCCACTGGAGGATATGATTAGAATGTCGTATGATCTTCTCTTTGACCGAGATCCTCCAACAGGATCGATAAAAGTCGAAGGTTTTGAAGCATTTTCGGAACCGATAATCAATACTCTTTGCAGAAATTTTATAAAAGCTGAGCGATTGGGGCTTATCAAGGAATCCAAAAAGTTTGGGGAGATTAATCGGAAAGGAGTGGTTGAGATATCCGAATGTTCCAATGAACTCGATGGTCGCAAGTGGCCCAGTCGTGATTGTCTCAAGATTGGTCCAAGTAACAATCTTCTCACGTATCACGCGATCTACTTCTTAAACCGACTTGGATATAAGGCGAATCGGAATTCAATTGCATCGCTGCTGGCGAGTCATTATCTATATGAGAAAAGTAGAATAGAGAAACTCATTAACGATACGTGGAAGAGTAGGAAAAGATATCATGAATCGCGGAAATTATATGATGGTGGGAAAATTGCTGGTGTATTACAGAAGGAAATTGATGCGATTCAAAAGATAAAAAATTGCGAAGAAGAATTCAAACCATTAGAATCTGACGTTTTAAGCAATGTCGAAAGATCGCTCCGAACACTTCATGAGAAGGAACGTAATGTTGTGAAAAAGGAATCTGGGCATTATATAGTACTGGGCAATGTAGTTGAAACATTAGAAGGATGCGTTGAGTTACCAGACCGCCCCATATACGCCAAAACGATTTCAACAATCAGAGAGTTTAATAAATGGATGTTAAAAGCAGGATAAATAGCAAAAAGAGTACATACTCTTAAAAAGTCCCACCAAATCGGAGATTATTGCGATCAGGGCGCATGACAAGATTACATATTAGGCGAAGCCATTCCCTAATGACGAAATGTTTGGTTCCTATGCTCCCGGAAAGCTTCCCCGGAACATCGAATACGTGAAGAACGCGTAGTAATCCGGAAGATTCAGAATAAAATCCGGCGACTCAGGCATACACAGCCGCTGATACTCCGCCCAGTCCCCTTCTGACAACTCAGCCCTCACATCCACCCACCGCATCTCGATAAGCGCGGTAAGTGCGCTCCGAATCTCATCAGATAGTGGAGCGCAGACGTCACCTGCAAATGTCCGGACAGTAACCTCCTCCATGCCTGCACGACGGAACCACCCCATCATGCGTGAGAAATGCAGCTCAGGCGCCGCCCCCTCGGCAAACGGGGCGATTCCAGAGGATGTCGCATTCAGATGTGCCTCGAGCACAGGGTAGCCCGGGAGCAGTTGTTGAGAGGACCATACAAGGATGATCACACTTCCGCCGGGCTTCACCACCCGTGCAAGCTCCTTTAGTAGCGGCAGGGGCTCTCCGGGCGCGTATCCTGCGCAGTTCGCACTCCACACCCAGTCAAAGGCATCGTCATCGAACGGGAGGTTGTTCATGTCCCCTTCCTGAAAAGAGACCTGTCCAGAGATGCCTGCCTTCTCTGCAATGCTTCTCGCGTAAGTCAGAAACTCGGGGGACAGGTCGATGCCTGTGACATGTCCGGCAGGTCCCACTGCCCCTGCAAGCAGCATGACCTGTAAGCCGATCCCGCATCCCACGTCAAGCCCGCGGCTTCCCGGAGGGAGATCGAGCGCACGGACCACACGGCGCATGACGGGTTCTTGCAGGGGGTTTGTCACCAATAGGCTCTGCAGGTAGCTATCTGTGCCAGTCATTTTCTTATCATCTCCACTTTGAAGAATTGGATTGCTATTGATTATCAGCTATCTCCCCCAAGCACCTGCATCATCCCCTTTCGATACTCCCGGAAAGCATCCCTCCCCGCACCGGTCAGCCGGAGCATCGTACGCGGCTTTCGGTCCACAAACTCCTTCACGACCTCGATGTACCCCGCAGCCTCAAGCTTGCTCGTATGCGAGGAGAGATTGCCAGCCGTAAGCCCGGTCTGGCGCATCAGGAAGAGGAAGTCTGCGCTCTCGACAACGTAGAGGTATGCCATGATCATGAGCCGCGCTGGCTCGTGGATCAGACGGTCGATTCCAGCGATGGGCTGGAGATCTTCGCCACCGGTTTCACTTGCCGGCATCACGCACCTCCGTTTCCGGAAGTGGATATTTGCGCAGGAAGCGGATGAAAATGACCAGACCGCCAAGGACTAAAAATACCCCTATGAGAACCAGATACAGTATCAATCCCGTACATCCGGATCCAAATTCTATTAAAGAGAAGAACAACCCCAGAATCACTGATAGGATCGCATATCCGGTATAACGGACGCTCCCGGACCTGGATTGCGCATGGGCGAAAGGTCCGACCAGAATCATCCCGAAAAACAATGGCGACCATTTCACCCACAGGGAATAATCTTTTACATCGCCAGAGATAGAGATCAGGGTGAAAATGATCACGATAACTGCAAGTTCGAAGAGAAAGACGCCTGTCAGGGCCTCCTTTGGATTTTCCTCACGAAATTTGACAAACCCGATTCTGGGATATGTGTACCGCCTTCGGACGAACTCCACAATCTTTCCAGAAAATATTATTAACAATATATAGAATGCAAAGATCGGGGAATAGAAGAAACCTCCGAATGTCATAAGAATCAGTCCCATCATGACTTCCATCAAGCCGTCCTGCTGGGAATCATGATATGCCTTCTTCTCGAGTTCTTTCAGATTGATTTCTTGTGTCATGATGTACCTCCGTACATTAACGTAAAGGAGTTTGTAGTATATAAGACTTTGTGTTGCAAAGTTGTTTGCAATAAGCAATACATTAAATCAGAAAATGCGATAGTTACTTCTGGCTAACAACCATCAGGCAAGCCCTTTCGCGCCCCCCGCCCAAGTCGTACCCTCAGAAGATACCAGCCACGGACACGTCTCACAATCACCCTACGAACCGCTCTGTCGCACAGAAACATGATGGCAGGAATGATCATTTGCCCAACCGTTACCCTGAGCAAACCCGCGATGCGGTATGCGAATGCCGGCTCATGAAAAACCGGATGCAGCCGGATCGAGACCGCAGTAAAACGGGTCAGCGGGGCAAAAGCAGCGTACAGGAACCCTGCTAACATGCCAGTCTCAGCAGGATCATCGAGTCCGAATGTTACGCGGCATGAAAGTTCCTTAAAATCGATCCTCTGCACCACCCTCCGCGCCAGCGTGGCAACAGGACGGTGCAGCGTGCGAAACAGTTCAAAGAGATGCCTGACATCCATTTCCTTCCCTGTTTTCTCCCCTGCGTTCTCCTCTTTCCGGTCTTCCCCCTCTGTGGCGGTGAAATCATCGATTACGCGGGATAGAAACAGCCATCGCACCTCGATTCTCTGCGCGGGATCTCCGCCAGAGTCTCTCTTCAGTTCAAACCGACAGACGAACGGAACCCAGAGCAGAAGCAGCAATGCAAGCGTAAGCGTTGATACGACAAGCAATAAAAAAACGAGAAGGAGGGGCTGCAAGATACCGCCCTCCTCAATCCTCGTCTGCGGATTTTTCCGGCTCCTCGTCCTTACCCTTCTCCTTACCCTTCCCTTTATCCTTCTTTCCTCTTATGGATTTTATCTTATCCACAACTTCAGGCACAGCCTCCACAATCTTTCCGATATCTATGCCCTTTCCTGTCGCTGAGAGCAGTTTGACCTCGTCTTCTGAGACCACGAGGAATGCGACCGGCTCGATCTTTGCGCCGCCACCACCGCCACCACCGAAACCGCTCTCCTCGTCACGCTTGCCCTCGCCGCCACCGCTGCCAAATCCGAAGGATACCTTGCTGATCGGTATCACGGTTTTGCCTGCCACCGTAATCGGCTCGCCGACGATGGTCTTGGTGGTGATCAGTTTCTCGAGTTGTTCTACAACTTCTCTCATCAATTCTTCGACGCCCATATTTACTCACCTCGATTGATCCGATCGCAGGCAAACCGGATAATACTTTCTGTCGTATGAATCGCCACCTGCGCGATATGTCTGAATGGGTCATTCTCCTGTAGCGGTTCGGTGTGGTTGTAGTTCTGGTTGTAGTTCTGGTTGTAGTTCTGGTTGTAGTTCTGGTTGTGGTTGTTCATGTTGCTTACCTCCTTTTATTCAGACCGGTCGTTTGATCAACTTGTCCGACACTATATAGCTAAGTAATAGTACTTAAATATTTCGATTGATCGAAAGATTTTGTGATTTAATGCAGAACTCCACAACAAAACTATAATCCCGAATCCGGCATGGCTCCCGCCCTCTCAACTGCATGATTGCCCGGGTATCAGAACCCGCATTCATCTTTGAGGCGTTCAAGGACAAAGTCGATGGGGTATTGATCATGGGCTGTCACATCGGAGACTGTCATTATATCGAAGGGAACGTGAATGCCAAGGTAAGGATCAATAACACCATAGAAGCGCTCAGGCATCTTGGACTGTATGACCGGCTGCGAGATATGTTTTGCCAAATGTCCCGTGAAAGTGCCTGATGAGTACAACGAACTGCTTGGAAAGCACAAGGCGATCTATCTTCCGTTCCCGCAGGCTGTGCCAAAGATCGCGGTCATCGATGCCGAACGATGCCTGTACCTGACCAAGGGCAAATGCGGCAACTGCGCGAAAGCATGTGACGCAGGCGCTGTTGATTACGAACAGAAGGACAAACAGGTCGATATCCCGGTTGGCGCAATCATCCTCACCGCAGGATTCAAGCCATTTGATGCAGCCCGGCTTGAACAGTACCATATCGAGCACACGAAGGTCATCACGTCAATGCAGTTTGAACGGATGCTCAGTTCATCAGGTCCGACAGGCGGGCACATCGAGCTTATGAACGGATCACGACCCAAGCGCATCGCATGGATCCAGTGCGTCGGTTCAAGGAACCCTGAGATCGGTAACCCGTACTGTTCTGCGGTCTGCTGCATGTACGCAACCAAGGAGGCGAGGGTCACAAAAGAGCATGACCCCACGCTGGACATGACGATCTTCGTGATCGATGTGAGAGCCTTCGGGAAGGGCTTTGAGGAGTTCTACCAGCGAGCAAAGACTGCAGGCGAGGTATATCAGGTCAAGACCAAACGGCGTGGACATCGATCCTGTGACAGGTGGCGTCTATGTCAAATACGAATCCGAGGAAGGGGCGATCGAATGTGAAGAGTTCGACGTGATCGTGCTCTCTATCGGGCTTACTCCGTCAGGCGAGACCAAACAGACCGCAGAGATGGCTGGCATCGAACTGGACGAGTTTGGAAATATCAAGACAGATCTGATCAATCCGGTCGAGACGAGCGTGCCCGGAATCTTTGCATCAGGCACCATCCAGGGTCCGAAAGACATCCCTGATACTGTGGCGGACACAAGCGGCGCAGCAGCGGGGGTAGGCGCAATGCTCTCAGACGTGCGGGGTACGCTCGTGACAAAGAAAGTTTATCCTATGAGATACCACTCAATGGAGACAAACCAAGGATCGGCATGATGCTCAAAGTCGGTCAGGGCGTTTACGGATATCGCAGACGTTGCAGAGGTCGGGGCAGGAATGGCGGCAGGCGAGACGGCTGCGTAAGCGTTCGTGAAAATCGTTCGAGGGCTTGTAAGGAGTTTCTTTACAAGACCCTCGTGGTGTTATTTTTTGTGGTTATCGGTGGTACAACCTGGGGTTTTCGGTGGTGGTAGATGTCAATCAGGGCAGCCACGTCACATCGCCCGGGCGCTCTCGTGATTCTGCTGGCAGGCGCGGGCGGGGTGGGCATCGGAGGATCGAGGTTCGGTTCAAGTAAAAGTGTAACCTAAATTAGATCGTGGAACTGCCCGGGGTTCAATGCATTGATGGCAGTAAATCCTGAGTGAGTCCGGTTGAACCCAGGCGAGATGTTTCAGATGTATAGGAACTCATGAAACAAGATAAAAATAGGATGACTCCTGCCATGAAATAAGATCTTCGAGACGCGCCTCAGGATCGGGTTGATTTTTGAATTTGAGTTATCAGATCTAAAGTAGTACAACCTGAGGTTTTGGTAGATGGGCCCACTGCGATTCGAACGCAGGACCGCTCGGTTTCCCAATTAGAGAATTATGAGCCGAGCGCTCTGACCTGGCTAAGCTACGGGCCCATGAACGCCGCCAACAGGGCTCGAACCTGTGACCTCGTGGTTAACAGCCACGCGCTACTACCAACTGAGCTATAGCGGCATACGATTGGATTTGTCTGTTTTCCGGTATACATAATCATAGCAATACAGACTTAAACCTATGTGTTATACCGCATGTTTAATCAGTCAGAAGCGCTCACTTATTTACCATGGGCTGTTCATTGCGGTTTCTTGGTGGA
>DAOWIV010000233.1 GCA_030640725.1 Methanosarcinales archaeon
AAAATATTCGAAGAGAAGTTCTGAATAAGAAAAGTGTAAACGATGTTATGGACCTAATATGCACTTGGAGTGTAAACGATGTGTTGAGCTTTTTGATGTAAGCGATGTTATGAGCCTTACCAATTAATATCTTGGTGGGGATACTGTTGTTCAGTACCAGTGAAAACATTTCAACCAAATGTTCATCTGTAGTGACAAGTTTGGGGATCATGTTCATGACACTCTGGAAGTGGCTGCTAAGAGTCCCTTAAGTGGGCATGATGTTGTGATCGAATCTATATAGATTCTGGTGCCAACTATAGGTAAATCACTCCTAAATATATCATTTGTGCAAATGTTATATAGCATATCATCACACGCACGTATCGGGTGATCGAGATGCCCTCCTATGTTGCAAACTCCCAATTCGGCGATCGATCACCAGCATAAACCGTGAGGAATGACAACTATGAACAGAACATACATGAAAACGGGCTTGTTCGCAGTTCTGGCGATGGTACTACTCATCTCGTCAGTGTTCGCTCAAGCCGGGACACAGAATGAAGTATATGCGTCGGACTGGCCCACGTGGCGATACGATGCGCATCGGAGTGCTTCATCTACTGAGGGATTGCCTGCTGAACTTCATCTTCAGTGGGAGCATCAATACACTGCCAGAGAGCGGGTATGGAATGATCCCCTCAACTGGGACATGATGCGCTATGACAGAAATTTTGAACCAATTGTGGTCGGAGATACCATGTTTCTTGCCTTCAGCGACAGTGATAAGATCGTTGCCCTCGATACCGAGACTGGCGAGGAGAAATGGCGATTCTATACTGATGGACCTGTGCGGCTGCCACCGGCTGTATGGGAGGGACAGCTTTATGCTACAAGCGATGATGGGTATCTCTACTGCCTAAATGCCGCCACCGGCGACCTGAACTGGAAGTTTCAGGCTGCCCCTGGCGAGCGTAAGGTTCTTGGTAACAATCGCCTCATCTCCACCTGGCATGCACGAGGCGGAGTCGTCATCGAGGATGGCAGGGTATATTTTGCCGCAAGCATCTTCCCAATGATGGGGACATTCATCTACTGCCTTGATGCTGAGACCGGGGATGTTGTCTGGCTCAATGATGGCGAGGGTGCTCGCTGGACGGATCTTCCGCATGGTCGTGCCGAGGGATTTGGTGGTATAGCACCTCAGGGCGCTCTCACGATTTCAGGCGACAAGTTGCTTGTTCCGGGCGGTCGTTCGGTACCGGCATGCTTTGACAAGGACACCGGCGAATTTGAGTATTACAGACTCAGCAGCAACGGAAAGAACGGTGGAGATTTTGTAGCAGCCAATGATAATGTCTTCTTCAACCATTATGTTGAGAAGAGCTGCAACATGTTTGACACGAGCACTGGTGATAAGCTTGTAAATAAGATCGGACGGTATCCGGTAATCGATGGAGATACGATCTACACTTCATACGCGGGGACAGTGGCTGCCTACAACATCGCAGACGGAGCACAATTGGGAATAAACCAGCTCTGGACGATCTCAGCGGATGCAACAGGTGACCTCATCAAAGCCGGGAATCGCCTCTATGCAACAGGTGACAATTCCATAACAGCCATCGAGATCGGGAGCGGAAACCCAACAATTGCATGGGTCATCCCGGTGAATGATGTTGTAGAAAGGCTTGTAGCTGCAAACGGGAAGCTCTTTGCCGTTACACTCGATGGTCGTATCATGGCATTCGGCAGGAAGGAAGTGGAACCCAACTGCATCCTGGACATTCCAGCTCCGGCAGCAGTGAGCCAGGCGTCTACAGAGGAAGCCCGGTCAATACTTGAGAAAACTGGTGTAAGCGAAGGATATGCCCTCTTCTACGGCATTGGTGACGGAGATCTCCTCGAAGCCCTTGCGTGCAACTCCGAATTGAACATTATAGCTGTTGATGAAGACGAAGCTATAGTGGAGGAGATGCGGAGACGCTTCGATGAAACCGGGCTTTATGGCAAGCGTATTTCCGTATTGCAGGGTGATCCGCTGACACTAAATGCTCAATCATATATGGCAACGCTCACCATCGTGAACATCCCGGTCACATCTAAGGTCCTGGAGGCTCTCTGTGACTCTGTGCGGCCTTATGGAGGGAAACTCGTGATCAGAATGTCCACAGGGTGGTCGAGCAGTCTATCGAGCGTTATGGCAGAACGCTCCTACAACATGGGGTCGTTTACCAGCGAAAGCGTTGATATTGATATCACAGTCCCCACCACCAGGCTTCACACGTCGAAGCATGGAAGCAAGGACATCAGAACCAGCGGCACTATGATCATCCTGACCCGCGAAGGTCCACTAGAGGGTTCAGCTCCGTTCACCCACAATGTTGGTGACATAGCAAACACAGGGAAAACCGATGACGAACTGGTAAAGCCGCCATTAGGCGTTCTCTGGTTCGGTGGAGAGCTCTCCAACGTTGATGTTCTTCCCAGGCACGGTCACGGTCCACCCCCGCAGGTCATCGGCGGGCGGCTCTTCATAGAGGGTCTGGATAAATTGACCTGCATCGATGTATATACCGGTCGTCAGATATGGCAGCGCCAGTTTGACGATATGGAGACATACAACATCTACTACGATGAAAGCCACAAAGACGTCCCGACATCAAAGCGCTACAATCAGGAGCATCTGGCTGGAGCAAACATCCGCGGTACAAACTACGTAGCCACCGAGGACAAGATCTACATCATCAATGCAAGGGATCTCCGCCACCAGCACTGGGCTCAGGTACTGGATGCAGCCACAGGTGAACTGCTCCTGAACATCGAACTGCCAGAGTTCGAAGAAGAGCGGCAATCCTGGGGATACATCGGCGTGTATGAAGATCTGCTCATCGGCGGCGGGGAACTTGTTCCATTCTCTGACGTGGCAGGAGCAAGCAGAAGCGATTACGATCTACGGAAAAACTACAACATGCGCTGGGAAGATTACGACTATTCTGCAAGCGAGAGGTTGTATGTCATGGATCGGCACAGTGGCGCAGTCAAGTGGTCGTTTGAATCGGAGTTTGGCTTCCTCCACAACGGCATCGTCGCAGGCGAAGTAGGTGGTAAAGAGATGCTCTTCGTCCTTGATAAGCTCCACCCTGGTGTCGAGGCTCAGCTTGAGAGGCGAGGAGAGGAGATCCCCACAGGATACCGTCTGGTTGCCCTGGATCTGAACACAGGTAATGTCCTCTGGGGGGCAGTCGATTGCGTCTTTGGCTCATACCTCTCTCTTTCCGAGGAGTACGGCATGTTGCTGGAGTCGACCCGGGCATCCCGTGACACAGTGAGGGGTGAATCCGGTACCCGAATGGTCGCCTACGACGCAAGAAATGGCAACGTGTTGTGGAATGAATCAGCCGAATATAAGGCATTCCCTATCCTGCATCACGACACCATTATATGCGGAGCAGAGTCATGGAAACCAGAGAAGCAGGCGAAGCATTTCAACCTTCTGACCGGTGAACGGCTGACTCTCGAAAGCCCGATCACAGGTAGCGAGGTTGAACTGAGATGGGCACGTGGTTATGGATGCAATCATCCGCTGGCTTCAGAGCATATGGTGTTCTTCAGGTCGGGTGCTGCTGGCTATTTCGACCTCAATCAGAACAGCGGTACCGGTAACTTTGGCGGCTTTAAATCGGGATACACCGAGAGCCTCGTCGCAGCCGACGGTGTTTTGAATGCGCCTGATTACACCAGAACATGCATCTGCGCCTACCAGAACCAGCTCTCGCTTGCTCTGGTACATATGCCTGAAAATGAAGCATGGACGTTTAATGAACTCGATATGGATAACGCACCGATAGAGAGTATCGGTCTCAACCTGGGAGCCCCGGGTGACCGCGTCTCTGAGAATGATACCTGGTGGTTCGAGTACCCGGTTGTAGGCGGACCATCACCTGATATCCATGCGGAGATCACTGGCGAGGCAGAGTACTTTACGCACCACAGTTCACGGTTTGAGGGCGAGATTCCATGGGTTGCCGCATCCGGATGCGAGGGGCTCAGTAGCCTTGCGCTTAACAATGCGACTGGAAATTACACCGTGCGCCTCTACTTTGCCGAACCTGATGATGTAGCTGCAGGAGAGCGCGTCTTTGATGTGGCACTCCAGGGTGAAGTCGTTCTGACCGACTTTGACGTGGTTTCTGAAGCAGGTGGGGCGAGAAAGACGGTCGTCAAGAGCTTTGATGGTGTCATGGCTAATGGCGATGGTCAACTGGTTGTAACCTTCAATGCAACAGGAGACGTCAAGCCGATCATAAACGGAATCGAGGTTGTTCAAGAGCTACCGGCGCCAGAGGGAGGGGTCGCAATATCGTGCTATGTCTCTTGAATGGCACCGGAACCAAAAGGAGTGAAGATGAAGGGCATCGTCCCTTCGTCTTTAATATTTTTTGTTGTTTTGTTTTTCATGACATATATACTATAACATCCAGTCACATAGGGATTCCCAAACAAATAGTGCACCCCAATGTACACCCTGAAGTCCCAGCCGCGCCACGCCGTATTGAAATACGGCGCATCCACTTGGTTATTTTTTATAGCTCAAATTTTAATAAAATCTGGCTTGTAATCGCTCTTCTTCCAGTCTTTTGTATCATCGTTTTGTGGCTCGATTATTTTTATCTTACCATCGCAATATGCAAGACAAAATGCGTGATATCCTATTGGCGTATTACCCCAGCATTCGCCATAGGCAAGATTTCCAACAGCTTTGTGCGCTCTACAGTAACTCTCCACCGCGAAATTGTCGCAATCCCATATATTTTTGACCCATCGCATTTGATCGAGTGAATCTTCGTTTAGCCATCTTACTAATTCATCATAGCTTACGTACTTGTATATTGCATCTGCAATGTAAATACGTGCACTTGGGTATGCACTGCTAATTACACGCCTAAGTTCACTTCCAGAAATATCGTACGTCTCTTTGAACTTGAAATGTGGTTGCCGATCACATATATATGGCTGTAGTATCTTTTTAATTATATTCCACATAATTTTTCCCTCCGTTTTAGTTTAAGTCACCAAACCCCGCACTTAAGTACAGAGCCCATACATAGCGATTTCATGCCGCCCACCTTACCGTTATGCTCAAGGTCGAATTCATCGGTGGTCACGCCAACAATGATACTGTGAGACTGCCATATTAATCGCATGACTTTTGCACGATTGGTGGCTCGGTCGTCACGATACTTAAACCCAACGACGATTCCCCATTCTGTTCGTTAAGTGATCTTGCTATAAAATGCGAGGACCTCTTATCGATGGTGGTGTGACGCTCCCGGCATGTTATACTTGTGAGCCCCCCTACGCACCATTTCCATCTGCGAAAAAGTATATCGCCAGCTAATCGTGAGATCTGTTTACAAAATCCATATATAGATTTTGGTAATGACTATGGAGTTAATCCCACTATATATTGTATTAGGACAACTCCTATATAGAATGCTTCTTAACATTCAGCAAGGTGGTTGAGGCGCTTTCGCTTAGAATTTGCGCGAACAATCGCCTTCTAAAACCGAAAGGAGGAAAACAAGTGGAAACAAGAACGAGAGCTGGAGTTGTGACGTTAGGGATTCTTTCGCTGATAGTCCTCAGCACACTGACTCTGGCATTGGCTGCCCCGGAAACGGATGGCAGCAACATGAACCGTGTTACATACTGGAAGGGCGAGGAAGCGGGTCCGGATGCCGAAGACTGGTCACAGTACCGCGCTGATGCGGGGCATAGCGGATATACCGCGAGCCAGCTTCCATCCGACCTGTCCATGGTATGGAAGTACGAAGGGAAGGCACCAGACCCGGCGTGGACCGGGGCGCACACCAGGATGGACTTTGACTATGCCTGCGAGCCAGTGATCAGTGGCGATATGCTGTACTTTGGCAGTTCATCCGACTGTAAGGTGTATGCACTGGATGCTTTGACAGGTGAGGAACGCTGGACGTTCTTTACCGATGCGCCGGTGCGTTTAGCGCCTGCTGTATGGAGAGGTCAGGTCTTTATCACCAGCGATGACGGCTGCCTGTACTGCCTGTCCGCGGATACCGGTGGGCTTTTGTGGAAGAAAGACCCGCCTGTGGACAGTTACAAGCTGGGTAACGACAGGATGGTGTCCAACTGGCCTGCACGAGGTGGCGTAGCCATCAAGGATGACGTGCTCTATTACGGCGTCGGCATCTGGCCAACGGATGAGATCTACATCTATGCTCTTGATCCTGCAACCGGTAATGTCACCTGGGTCAACGATACATGCGGAAACATGTTCATAGGTCAGCCGCATACCAATTCGCTGGCATATAGCGGTATCAGCGCTCAGGGGTACCTGACCGTAGCTGGCGACCATGTATATGTGCCCACAGGAAGGGCAGTACCAGCAGTGTTCGATATTCACACAGGTGAACTGGATTACTTCTTCCTGGAGAAGTACAGAGAGTTTGGAGGATCGCGCCTCTTTGCCGCTGCGACCGCTGACTATGACTATTTCTTTGCAACATCCGGTAATACTCGCTTCCATGACGAGAACATCGGAAAGAGACACGCCATATTCGACGGTGAAAGCGGACTTCTCTTCACGACCTGCGAACTTGATTCACAGGGATTGGTCTTCAGCACCGAGCGCGACCGCCTGTTCTACATCGATTCAACGGATCGAGAGCTGAAAGCTCATAGTTTGAGCAATCTGCTGTATGAAGCGCCTGGGGAAAGTTCCAGAAGATTCATTTACCCCCCGATATGGACGGTTAAAACCCCTGAGCCTGCAGATACCATCTCCATGATAATGGCTGGTGATACGATCATAGCCGGCACCGAGAACAACAAGGTTATGATTATGAGTGGAGCGGAGAACCGGGATATCAGGACGCTGGACGTTGACGGTGTACCTTAC
>DAOWIV010000072.1 GCA_030640725.1 Methanosarcinales archaeon
ACTTTGAGACGGATCAAGGTACGCCGCAGGGCGGTGTGCTGAGCCCCGTACTTGCCAATATATACCTGCACTATGCGCTGGACACTTGGTTTGAGACTGAGGTACTGCCACAGCTAACTGGCTACGCTCAGCTTGTTCGATATGCGGATGACTTCGTCGTCTGCTTTGAGAAAGAAGTCGAAGCCAGAGGGTTTGGTGACGCGCTGAGACAACGTATGGGTGAGTTTGGACTTACGATATCCGAAGAAAAGAGTAAGATTATCGAGTTCGGACGATGTGCCTGCACGAGAGCGAAGCAATACGGCTGGAAATGTGAGACCTTCGATTTCCTCGGGTTTACACATTTCTGCGACAAAACCCGAAGAGGCAAATTCAAGCTTGGGCGGAAAACGTCACGCAAGAAGTTCAGACAGAAGATGGTGGATATAAATATATGGCTGAAGCATATCCGAAATCTTGTTGAACTGGAAGTATGGTGGGAATCACTGGGACTAAAGCTGACCGGACACTACCGCTACTATGGAATGAGCGGGAACACACGATCACTACAGAACTTCTACCATCATGTCGTGAGACTCGCCTTTAAATGGATAAACCGACGTAGTCAGAGGAAAAGCTACAACTGGGATCAGTTTCACCGTTTCATCCTATTTAATCCACTCCCAAAGCCGAAGATATATCACTCGCTATACACCTGAGTCTGTAGAGGATGTGCTTCTGAAGAGCCGGATGAGGGAAATCTTCAAGTCCGGTTCTGTGAGGGGGCTCATAGTAACCTCAAATCCACGAATGTGGTGCGAGGTGCGCTATGAGTCCTACTCGACAAAAACAGCAACTCTCTGTGCCCTCCGCGTCTTCTGTGGTTTAATCTTCTTTGCCATAACCCGGGGGAGTCCACCCAAAAGAAATTACAAAGCCACAACAAGAGAACTGCTTTTGTGCGACGCTTGCGGTTGGGCAAAGATATTAGAGAGGGAATGGGCGCACAGATAGATCTCCTGGGGTGCTTAACCAAAGCATACATACGGTCAATTCTATCACCAGTACTATAGATCGCCAGATAATTCCAGATCAATCTCTGCCTAACCTTCTACTACGAGAATCGCCCTGGTCTTTGCGTATTTGACTATAACCATCTCAGTTGACTATGATCTTCTCTCGACAGATGCCGTCTACGTCTCCATACACGATTTCTACGCTTACATCCTTCCCGGTAAGCTCCTCCAATGCTCCTTCAAGGTACCCGCGCGTGATAGCGCAAAGCGGAGATTCTGTTGTGAGTTTGCGATCCTTGAGAATGTCACGTATGAAACACTTAAATATGTTGATATATAGCGTATTACCATCTATGTGGTCGAGTTCCATCTCATATCCATACCACATGTCTGTGCGATGTATAAACGTGTCCAGAGCCTCTTCCACGTTTCCGATCATGCCAAAACGTTTCTTTGCCGCTTTCCCAAGCCGCTTTCCGGAAGCTTCGCCCATAATTGCAAAGAAGTCTTCAACCTCTCCCGGTTTTGCCATGTCATTCATTATACATGAAACTTCGCCAGCAAGTATCGTTAATGCTTTGTTAAGAGCTTTAGAATCCCTTAATTCATCTTCCAATGAGTCTATCTTCATCTGTTTGGTGTTGGGCATGGTAACATCTCCAACTATGGGTATGGCTGATTTCATATAAATGTTATTTAGCAAGGGGTTGTCAAATTATATGAGTTCAGGTCAATGCCCTTACCTCAAGCGCCACTCTTCGTATTCGTGAACGGACACGCTCGAACGAATTATACATAATCGACACGAGTAAACTCACTCTATTCATCTCCGGAATAGAGACTGTCTCGAGTCAATACGGCAAGCGTATCTTCAGCGTTCACTTGATAACGATCTTTTCCCGGCATATGCCGTTAACGTCGCCATACACAACCTCTACATCCACATCCTTTCCGGTAAGCTCATTCAATGCTCCTTTGATGTAGCCGCATGTAATGCCACAGAGCGGGGATGCGGTTGTGAGTTTCCGATCCTTGAGAATGTCTCGCACAAAACAATTGAGTACGTTGATATAGATTGTACCATCCTCGATGTGATCGATCTCAATACCATACCCGCGCAACAATCCAGTGCGATACATAAGAAGATCCAGAGCTTCTTCCACCTTCGCGATCGCGCCAAACCGCTTTTTTGTGCTCTTGCCAAGACGTCTTCCGGCATCTTCACCCATAATCCTGCAGATACTCCGTGCTTCATCCGTCTTTGCTATCTCATCAAGTATCGTCGAAACCTCGCCTGCAAGTATCGTCAACACCTTGTTATGCGACTTACAGTCCTCGAGTTCATCGTGTAATGATTGCACCTGCAACTTTTCCGTACCAGACATGGTAATGCCTCCGGTTTGGTATGGGATTTCCGCACACATAAGTTTTGTCGTGCGCAGGAACATTCAAATTTCCAGTCATGCGTGCTTTGGTTAAGCGCCCCAAGATATCCGCCTGAAGCGATTCGTTCAAACGAATACCATCGCGGGCACAACCCAAACGGCACAACCCAAACTTTTCAGCGAAATACACTTGGATTATGTAATAGTCGCTAGCATGGCGGACATTCGTGTAATTCGTACTATTCGTGTTCTACTGCTGATCTTAAATAAAATATATAACACGAATACGTACATTTATGCGAATCACACAAATCCGGATCGTACGTATTCCCTGCCAGCTCATAGGCACTGCTCCATCACAAATATTAAAGTACCTGACAGTCACTTAGGTATGGAAACAGAAAAGTGATACCATGGCAATCAAATACCCATTCATCACAGAAAAAGCAACGATACAACTGGAAGAAGAGAACAAACTCCAGTTAATCGTGGATATCAACGCAACCAAGAACCACATCAGAAAGGAGATTGAGGAGATCTATGGGTTTGAGGTTGCTATGGTCAGGACAATGATCACCCCAACAGGAAAGAAAAAGGCAATTGTGGCGTTTACAGATGGTGATGCGGCAAGCGAAATTGCAACCAGGATCGGATTGTTTTAGTTAAGGTGAATATATAATGGGAAAACGAATCATATCGCAGAACAGAGGGCGGGGCGGACCAACGTACAGAGCGCCTTCCCATAAATACAAAGCAAAACTGACGCATCCGAGCATAAGCGACACCGTTGTCAGAGCAAAGGTTGTTGAGATCCTGCACGACCCTGCCAGATCGGCGCCGATTGCGCGGGTTGCCTTTGAGAATAACGAAAACCGGCTGTTACTTGTGTCTGAGGGAACATTTGTCGGACAGGAGATCGAATGCGGCATAGGAGCTGAGATCAAAGTTGGGAACACGCTGCCATTATCTGAGATCCCTGAAGGTACGCCGGTGTGTAATATCGAGGCTCATCCAGGCGATGGCGGACATTTTGCAAGGTCATCCGGCGTTCATGCACTTCTGATCACTCATGATGTTGGCAAGACACTGGTGCAGATGCCATCCGGTCTGATGAAATGGCTGCACCCGCGCTGCAGGGCAACGATCGGCGTGGTTGCGGGTGGTGGACGCACCGACAAGCCATTCATGAAGGCGGGCAAGAAATATCATAAATTGAAATCACGCGCGGCGAAATATCCACGTGTGAGCGGCGTTGCCATGAACGTGGTTGACCATCCGTTCGGTGGTGGTAACAAGCAGCATCCAGGACGACCGAAGAGTGTGAGCAGACACACACCACCAGGTAGGAAAGTAGGAAGCATCGCATCGAGACGGACCGGAAAGCGGTAGGACAGTGGAACTACTGATGAGAATAGAAGGACAGTGGAACATTGGTATTGAAGTTGCGCGCATTACCAATCCATATATCTATTCATAGGGTCCGGTAGAAGTACATACCATAAAGCGTTAAAATCACAGGTGAGAGAATGGCTAAGAAAACAAAGAAGAAGATACCACGAAAAAAGGGAGAATTCCTGTATCGTGGACGCTCCATTAAAGAATTGCGAGGAATGTCGCTTCAGGAGTTCACAGAACTGCTGCCGGCATCCCAGCGCAGGAAGATCAGAAGAGGATTTAATGAGAATCACAAGACACTGATCCAGCGCGTTAAGAATGGCGATACCGAGATAAAAACACATCTTCGTGATATGATAATCCTGCCGGATATGGTGGGTATCGATCTTGAGATCCATAATGGTAAAACGTTTAACAGGGTGTCGGTGCAGCCCGAGATGATTGGACATTACTTTGGCGAATATGCACTTACCAGACAGATGGTGAGGCATGGCAGCGCGGGCGTTGGTGCGACCAGGTCCAGCAAGTTCGTGCCGCTTAAGTGATGAAATAATAAATCCGGATTCACTAAATCGTAATTTAAAGGAGATACAATGGCGAGGATCAATTATTCATGTGAATCAGACCCACGTACATCATCAAGAGCGATGGGTTATGAGTTACACATCTCACCAAAGCATTCGAGAGAGATCTGCTCCACAATCAGGAAGATGGAGACACCGAAGGCAAAGCAATTCCTCGAGGGTGTGATAGCGCTCAAGCAGGCGGTTCCGTTCAAGCGTTACAACGGAAATGTCGGGCATCGGCGTGGCAGAATGGCTGCTGGCAGGTATCCTGTGCGCGCGGCAACCGAGATTCTTAAGGTGCTCACCAATGCCGAGCAGGGTGCTGAGGACAAAGGTCTTGAGCCCGATCGCATGAGGCTTTCGCATACAGCGACCAAGATGGGCAGGACAATTCGTGGAACCATGCCGCGTGCGATGGGTCGTGCAACTGCAAAAAACACTGAAACCGTGACAGTTGAAATCATTTTGGAGGAAATATAAAATGGCAGTTGAGCGAAAATTTGTGCATCAGGGTTTGAACAGAGCAAGGATGAATGAATACTTCTCAAAACAGCTCGAACGTGCCGGTTATGCTGGAATGCAGATTAACAGAACCCCGATGGGAACTCAGATTACAATTTTTGCAGAAAAACCAGGAATGGTCATTGGAAAGGGCGGAAAATCTGTTCGCAATCTGACAAGCGATCTAAATAATTTTTACGATCTTGACAATCCTCAAATCGATGTGCAGGGTGTGGGCGTGCCTGAATTGAACGCACAGTTAATGGCGTCGCGTATCGCAAGCGCACTCGAACGTGGCTGGTATTTCAGAAAAGCGGCGCATTCGACGCTTCGCAGGATCATGGGCGCCGGTGCGCTTGGTTGCAGAATTGTGCTTTCCGGAAAGCTCACCGGTCCAAGGTCGCGGATCGAGAAGATCGTTGAGGGCTATATTGTACACGCAGGCAAGCCAGCTGAGGAGATTGTGCATACCGGCTTTGCAACTGCGGTCAGGAAACTGGGCACGATTGGCTGCAAGATCCAGATCGTGCTGCCAGATACCACGCTGCCCGATGTCTTCAATCTGGTGAAAGTCGAGGCACCGGAACCCGTGGTACCGGAACCCGCGATACCAGAAACAGTGGCAGAGGCACCAGAGCCAACAGCCGGACCAGCAGATGAGATGCCGGGATTGGTTACAACAACAAAACCAGCGATCAAACCCACCGCTGCCGGGGTGAAGGCACCATCCGGGATGCCTGCAGGCGTCACAGAGACCATGGGGGCTGTTGGGGCAGAAGGTTCCACTGAAGTAAAAGATTCCACAGGCACCATGCCCGCTCCAGTTGAAACAAAGGGGTTGCGCACTGAAGAACCCACCGAAACAAAAACCCCGCAGACGGCTGGGAAAAAGGTAGAAACCCGTAATGTGAGCGGCTTTTGGGAGCACAGGCACGACGGTCTCGACTGGCATGTGATGGCGATTGTGCACAAGCCAGAGGAGATCGGTGAACCGGGAGAGGAGGTTCGAGTGGTTGGTGGCGTCACTGAGCACAAGCATGGAAGGTTCAGTTACTGGCATCCGAAATCGCGAGTGCATAAGGAGGCATAGAGTAGATGGCAAAACTTCGATCAGAGGAGATCAGGAACATGAGTCCGCAGGAAATGCTCGATGAGCTTGAATCACTGCGGGCAGAGTTGATCGGGGAGCGCGCGCTTGCATCTGCCGGCGGGGCGCCAGAAAACCCCGGACTTATCGGGGAACTACGACGTTCTATCGCACGAATCAGGACTATCCGGAAAGAGCGAGGTCTGTGACCGGCTTGCGATCAATTTACGGCTGATTTATGACTGATGCATGACCAATTTCGTGGCAAAATGGCTATGGCTGAAGGATACAATATCACCCCTGAAAATCTGGTATATCACACGCTGATCGGTCTTGAAGTTGTGGTTTCAGGCAGCGCGAACCCTGATATGGTCGGGATCACAGGCGTGGTGATCGACGAGACGAGGAACACGCTGGTCATCAGTCCTTCCCTGACAGGGGTCTTCCACGGGAAACCGAACCGGGAGATTGATATCGATAGTGATGGGGACCGCGGCGACAGAGGCGTTTTGCCAGAGTTACCCCTATCACCAGCGTCACCAGAAGGTGACAGCGCCACCCTAACAGGAAAGGATGACAGGATCATCCCGAAGTCACATACCACCTTCATATTCGAACTGCCGGGAAGTGACAGGGTCAGGATCAACGGAGGCTTGCTCGTGGCACGTCCCGAAGACCGAATTGCAAAGAAACATAAGAAGCCCGGACGCATATAACAACAACCGGATGACGAACAACTGAATTGAAGAATAGATACTAATCAAGAGGAATAATCGATGGCAAGAAATATTGGATTGGCGAACGTACCCATACCGTCTGACCAGTGCGATGATCCGAACTGCCCGTTCCATGGCAAACTGCCGGTTCGAGGGCAGGTGCTGGACGGAGTCGTTATAGGTTCCAAGATGGACCGAACTGTGGTGATCGAGCGCACTCATGAGAGAAAAATATTCAAATACGAGCGATACGAAAAGCGCAGTTCCCGGATTCATGCTCACAACCCCCCGTGTTTGAATGCGAAGGAAGGTGACACCGTAAAGATTGCTGAGTGCCGCCCGCTAAGTAAGACCAAATCTTTTGTGGTGGTGTCGATAACATGAAGGGCATTCGGGCATCAATGACACGCCCGCTTAACGCGGGAGCAAAGTTAAACTGCGTGGACAATACCGGCGCAAGGGTCGTAGGAGTCATCTCGGTCATTGGCTATCGCGGTGTAAAGAACCGGTATCCGAAGGCAGGCATCGGAGATATGCTTGTAGTGTCTGTGAAGAAAGGCACTCCTGAGATGCGCAGGCAAATCCTGCGGGCTGTGGTGATCCGACAGAAGAAGGAATATAAACGCCCGAATGGTATGCGCGTATCGTTTGAGGACAATGCAGTGGTAATTACTGACGACGACGGCATCCCAAAGGGTACCGAGATCAAAGGACCGGTCGCAAGAGAGGTGGCAGAGCGGTTCCCGAAGATAGCGTCTGCAGCAACGATCGTTGTGTAGTCTTCGAATATTCTTTCATGGCAATCAGGTATTAGCGGTGGCTATCCTTTTATTGCTGTGCGGGTGGCGATGCGGCGGCGGTTAGGTAGTATCGGGAATTTGCGGGCGCGCGGGAGCAGTCACCCGGGAAACACTATAATAACACGGTAACCAACATCGCTTTCAGGAAATCACCGCAATGGATATTGGATAATATGCGCGGAGCCTTGGAAAAACACGGAGGAATGACGATGGCAAATATAATCGAAAAACCGAAAACGATCGTCCCGTGCCCGAATCTGCAGGACTATGACGAGACTTACAGGACGTTTGAGTGGAAGAATGCATACGATCGGGTTGCATGGGACGACTGCGGCAGGCTGAATGCGGCAGAGAGCGCAGTGGACCGACATGCCAGATCATCGCGGAAGCACAAGGTCGCGCTGCACTGGCAGGGGGCGGACAGAAATGAGAAATACACGTTTCTCGAACTCTCCAATCTCTCAAACAGGTTCGCGAACGTCTTAACGTCGGCTGGAGTCGAGAAGCGCGACCGCGTATTCATATTCCTGCCACGAATCCCGGAACTATACGTAAGTTTTCTCGGCATCTTAAAAACCGGAGCGATCGCTGGCACCATGTTCTCTGCATTCGGACCGGAAGGACTGTATGACCGCCTGCATGACAGCGGCGCACGGTACCTGATCACCAATTTGAGTCTCAAGGAACGGGTATATGAGATAAAAGACAATCTCCCGGATCTTGAGTGGATTATCGTGGTGGACGAAACCGATGTCGCGGAGGGAGAGATCAGTTACCCCGAAGCGATGAAGAAAGCATCCGATACGTTCGATGTTGTGATGCTGTCACCCGACGATCCTGCATTCATGCTGTACACGTCCGGAACCACGGGAAAGCCGAAAGGCGTGGTTCACAGGCATCTTGCGATCGTGCAGCAGCATCTGACCACCGAATGGGTGCTGGACCTCCACGATGACGACATCTACTGGTGCACCGCAGACCCTGGCTGGATCACAGGGATCTCTTATGGCATACTCGGTCCGTTCTCGTGCGGCGCATCGGTCGTGGTCCACGATGGCAGGTTTGATCCTGATGTCTGGTACTCGTTAATCGAGCAGTACCGTGTGACCGTCTGGTACAGCGCGCCCACCGCATTCAGGATGCTTGCGCAAGCCCATGACGCGCACAAGAACCATGACCTGAGCAGCCTCAGGCACATCTGCAGCGTCGGCGAGCCGCTGAATGCTGAGATTGTGCACTGGGGCGTGCGAACATTCGGGCTACCGATCCATGACAACTTCTGGCAGACCGAGACCGGCGGCATCCTGGTTGCCAATTATCCGTCGATGCCGATAAAACCCGGCTGGATGGGGAAGCCGACACCAGGAATAAGTGCCGCAATCATCGACGATGACGGAACGGAGGTCCGGCGCGGCGTCGAGGGAAATCTCGCGCTGAAGCCCGATTTCCCGTCGCTCATGCTCGAGATATGGAAGAATCCCTCGAAATACGCGGAGTATTTCATGAGTGGCTGGTATCTCACGGGCGATAGGGCTGTGCAGCACGAGGACGGTTACTTCCTCTTCATTGGAAGGTCTGATGACGTGATCAACACATCCGGCGAGCGTGTGGGACCGTTTGAGGTCGAATCAGTGCTGATCGAGCATCCGGCGATTGTGGAAGCTGGCGTGATCGGAAAACCGGATCCGTTGCGTGGCGAGATCATCAAGGCGTTTGTCGTACTTGGCGACGGTTATGAGCCGTCCGACGAGCTTGAGTCCGATGTGAGACGGTTTGTGAAGGCGCGGCTTGCGGGTCATGCGTATCCGCGGGAGTTTGAGATTGTGGAGGCGCTTCCAAAGACAAGGAGCGGAAAGATCGTCAGGAGGATGCTTCGGGCAAAGGAACTTGGGCTTCCGATCGGGGATGTCTCGATGCTTGAGTAGAATGATACCTGGGAAAGGACACTACCCTGAAAAGCACCCCGCCTGCCCGGAAAAGATTAAAACCATCCGCAGCCACAGATAACCTCATGACGACCACACGGAGGAGAGCCGGCAAATCAAAAGACATCTTCGAGGAGGACGGAAAAACGTTCTTTGAATTCACGGACCGCACAACGGCGTTTGACGGGGTAAAAAAGGACGAGTTCTCGCACAAAGGCGAGGTCTGCTGCAGATTATCCACGTACTGGTTCGAAATTCTGGAAAAGGAGGGCATACCAACGCAGTTCCGTGCTTATGTCCCGCCAAACATCATGGAGGTCGAACCGCTTGATATCATTCCAATCGAGGTTATCTGGCGCAATTTTGTCGCAGGATCGATCCTGAGGCGGCATGAACGTGGAGAATCTCTGCCGGTCGAGATTGAACCGCGTGTGGGCGCGAGGATACCCGGTGGAATGGTTGAATTCACGACCAAATTCGAGGAAAAGGACCGCCCGATCGATGAGCAGGAGATACTGGATAACGGATGGTTAACATTGGATGAACTGGATTATATCAGGGAGTGTACCCGCCTGACAAACGAGATCATGAGCGAGCGTCTGCTCAAGCGGGGCATCATTCTTGCGGATTTCAAGATCGAGTTTGGCAGGGACAAGAATGCCACAGAAAGGATTCTGCTTGCAGATGAGGTCGGAACGCCGGACGGCTGCCGGTTCTGGGACAAAGGCGCTTACGAACATGGCGTGATCGAAAGTCTTGACAAGGATGTGTACCGTTACGACAAAGGAGACCTCTCAGACGTCTATCTAAGAATTCAGAGAAGAATCTGTGAATAATAGCTGATAGATAATGCATCCATTGTACCTGTATCATGCGGATCAATGCGATCCAAAGAAGTGTACCGGCAAAAAACTGATTCGATTCGGGCTGGTAGAGCGGCGCAAGCCTGACGGACTACCACGCACCTCGATACTGTTAAGCCCGTTCTCACCAAGGGCGCTTGCCCCGAATGATGCAGGCACGAGCATCTCTGCGCTGGATTGTTCGTGGGAACATGCGGAAACGGTTTTTGGGAAGCTCCGCCAGATGAAACAGAGAGCACTCCCGTATCTGGTCGCTGCAAACCCTGTGAATTTCGGAAAGCCGTTCAAACTCACGACTGTTGAGGCATTTGCCGCTGCTCTGTACATTTTTGGAGAGTCCGAGCAGTCATCACTAATACTCGACAAATTCAAGTGGGGACATACCTTTCTTGAGCTGAACCGGCAGTTACTGGATGAATATGCACAGGCAAAGGACAGTTCAGAGGTTGTAGCGATTCAGAGCGAGTATCTTTAAAATATCTTTTTATAGATTGCGTACGTATCCATATAATGATGAATGAGGGGATTTCATGCGCATAGAAGAAGCAATCAGCAGGTCGGCGGTCGATATCGCAGAACGCATCCGAGCGTCCGCTATACTGCTCCCTGACTCGTACGCTTCCGAAGAGATCGAAACATGCATCCCAGTCGTGGTTCTGCCAAAAAAAGCGTCTGATCTGGTGTATCAGATGATGCCGAGCCCGACCATAAAGGAAAAGACCGTGCTTCAGGAGCACATACGAAAACTTGCTGTTGTCGGGTATCTCGAAGGCGCGATCAGCGGCATGATCGTCGGGGTGATCGATGCCCCGAACTTTGACTCAATCGTTGTATATGACCCAAGAGAGAGCCACGCAGTAAAATCAATGCAAGAATGCGAAAGAATTGTAAATTCGGATGTTTTTCGTGCGGTTATGAGCCTCTCGCTTGAATTCGCGCTCGAGGGGCGAGAAGGCAGGCATATCGGCACAGCGTTCATCGTCGGGGACGAGAAGAACGTTCTTGAGAGGTCCCATCAGCTCCTGCTCAATCCATTCAAAGGTCACGCCCGCCATACCCGGCTGATCACGAACAAAGACAACTGGGAGACGATCAAGGAGTTTGCGCAACTGGACGGTATTTTTGTAGTGTCAGGTGAGGGGGTTATGTGTGCGTCCGGCAGGTATCTTGATGTGGATGCAAGATCTGTGAGCATCCTGCAGGGTCTTGGCGGGCGACATGCGGCATCAGCCGCGATCACCGCCGAAACCGATGCGGTCGCAGTCGTCGTCTCCGCGTCCGGCGTGATCCGCGTGTATCAGGACAGGGAGCAGATCATCGTGATCGAACCAGGGGAATGGGTCGGGCGGTTCTACCGCAACGTACTTGAGTCAGACGAACCATCACAATCACAAACGTGATCGAAAACCACGATCACCATTCAAACGAGATATATGAGGTGGAGCGATGAGATTACTTGCAATATCCGACCCACACGGCGATTACGCGCAGATACCTGCCCTCGTGCGCAAGGCAGGGCGCGTTGATGTCGTGCTGATCGCCGGCGATATCACCAACTTCGGACCGGACGAACTGACTTACGATCTGCTCAGCCTGCTTGAGCCGCTCAAATGTCCTGTGCTTGCGATTCCAGGAAACTGCGACCAGCGAAGCATTCTTGCAACCCTTGACGCGTCAAGCGCAGTCAATCTTGAGAATGCCGTGCACACCATCGGGAATGTCACATTTGCTGGCATCGGCGGCTCGAATCCGACGCCGTTTGACACGCCCCTTGAGCGATCCGAAGATGAGATCAGTGCGATGCTAAACGATCTGTTGAGCCGGGCAGGCGGGGCGGAAGAGGCAGGAGATGGAGCGCGAATCGTGTTGCTTTCGCATGCGCCCCCGAAGAACACGCTCGACCGGATACCTGGAGGAAACGCAGGGAGCGAGGCGATTGCAGGTGCAATTGGCAAAGCCGACCTGATCGTGTGCGGACATATCCA
>DAOWIV010000291.1 GCA_030640725.1 Methanosarcinales archaeon
AGAACAGAAGAGGGTAGAGCGTTTCTTGCAGAGCGTTCGCCGCTGACTTACGCAGACCAGATCAAAAAGCCACTCTTAATCAGTCAGGGCGCAAATGACCCGCGTGTCAAACAGGCAGAGTCAGATCAGATCGTCCAGGCGATGCAGGATGCAAGCATCCCGGTGACATATCTGTTGTACACGGACGAGGGGCACGGCTTTGCCAGACCTGAGAATAGACAGTTGTTTTTCGCAGTAGCCGAAGCGTTCCTCGCAGAGCATCTGGGCGGGCGGTACGAGCCCATCGGTGATGATTTAGAGGGGACAAGCGTCACGGTTCCTGTCGGCGCTGAAGAGGTGCCGGATCTCGCAGAGGCTCTTTCGGAGTAGTTATCGACGAGATTGCTGCCAGTAACCCGGGTGCTTCTGTGTCCGGGCTTATCTGGCGGCTTTTTTCGGGACGGACAAAATAGGTATGTCGAATGAGAAGCCCCATACTATACCCGGTCTCATCGAGGAGGGTCGGGCAGGAATGCGCTGCCAGCGCGAGGTGAACATCATGAACACGAATGCCACCAACCAGAAATACAGCTATACAGAGCTTGGCATATCTTTTTGCCAGGTTCCCACTCGGCATTATTTCATTTGTTGTGGCGATCCCCCTGATCGTTCTGACTGGAGCGTTGTTGTTTGCACCCCTCACCTATACCGACCCGGCATCTCAAATGTACGTCTTCTCCTGGCATATCGACACCCTCAATGAAGCAGTGATTTGCTCAATTCTGGGGCTGTGTGTGGGTCTGATCTCGATGCACGTGATGAATTGCCTGGCTTTTGTGTCGGGACGTTTTGCCAGCCTGATGATCGGGGCTGCAAGGGACCACAGACTCATCACTGACCAGAATTGATGAGACAAGGAATAATAATGAAAAATAAAATCAAAATATTGGCAATTGGCGTGATAATCGTAGGAATTATTTTATTTTGAAAAAATCTATCTAAACTTTCTGATCTAAAATTTCTTTTACTCTGCCTATTTCACCACTTTCCAGACGAACTTTAATTCCATGTGGATGTGTCCGAGAATTCGTTAGTATTCGTTGAACAACTCCTGTTGTAAGTTTACCTGTTTTTTGGTCCTTTTTTAATACGATTGCAACATGTAATCCCGAACTAATATTAGCCCGAATAGTTCCATCCATATACATTTCTCCTACCAATATTTTTCTCGTGATGATAGATAACATTTGCGGATTTGTACGTGTTTGGCCAACCGCACAACGGATTTTAGCTTTTTTATGTAGTCAAAGATCGCTCGTTCTGAAGAGTTCTGCGTAAGCGCATCCTAACAAATAAAGGATGAAAAAATGAATACGCACTCCCAGAAAATATCTATATCGTTATTTACATTTTGTTGTTAGGTGCTGCATTCTATCACAACACCTTTCGATTAATCGAAAAGTTTAAGTACTGTCACCCACAACTACACAATCAGACAAGTCTATCAATCGACCAGTCTGAATAAAGGAGGTAAACAACATGAACGACCACAACCCCCACGACCACACCGAACCGCGGCAGGACGAAACTCCAGCCGTGGACATCATAAACGTCAGGAAGAGCTACTACATCGGCAAGATGGAGGTGCCGATACTCCATGGCATCGATCTCGCCATCCAGCGCGGCGAGTTCCTTGCGATCATGGGACCGTCAGGATCAGGCAAGAGCACGCTGATGAACCTGATCGGATGCCTCGACCTCCCAACCGGAGGGGCGATCCACGTCTCAGGAAAAGACGTGAGCAAACTCTCCGAAGCCGAACTTGCACATCTCAGGGGGCAAGAGATCGGATTTGTGTTCCAGACCTTCAATCTTGTATCCAGAATGAGTGTGCTTAAGAACATCGAACTCCCGACGCTTGCAAACCAGAAACCAGGCGTCGATCCGGGGAAGCGCGCAAAAGAACTCATTGAATTGGTCGGACTGTCTGATCGGATGCATCACAAGCCGACAGAACTATCAGGCGGACAGCGCCAGCGTGTTGCGATCGCAAGGGCGCTCGTAAACGACCCATCGATCATTCTCGCTGACGAGCCAACTGGAAATCTCGACACAAAGACCGGTGATGAGATCATGAAGATATTCGAGGACCTGAACAGGGATGGGCGCACCGTAATCATGATCACGCACGATCCTGAGATCGCAGCACATGCTGATCGGATTGTGCGCGTGAAGGATGGGGTGCTTGTAGAGGGATTCAACTAATCTTCGACCTGAAATCCGCAAGATCCATGACCAGATAACCGGACTGCCGCAGATCCTCTTTTTTATCGATTGATTTCGCTATCAGTCCGAAGTCTTTCCGGTTCGAGTCATATAACACGTACTCTGACTTTTCTTCGAGTTTACCAAGTTCTCTCTTTGCATCCCTATAACTCATATCCTTCCATTTGCACTCGATAAAGAGAATTTCCCTGCTCTTTTCATTCAATGCCACGAGATC
>DAOWIV010000073.1 GCA_030640725.1 Methanosarcinales archaeon
CCATACACATAGATCGAATCACCCGCATCTGCGCCATTCACAGCAGACTGTATCGGCGTGGAGTCGGGCGTGAATGCGCCGCCTTCGTGCCACCAGCCCGTTTCGTTGACGTAGAGTTGGGATGCATTCGCCACGCCGGATAATGCAATCAGCAATACAAGCGCAGGTATGATGTTACTTGGTTTACTCAAATGATCTCCTCCCTTTCTGTTCTTGTGGGTAATTGACCTGCTCTGTCCTCAGGGCAAGCAGTACAGGTTACATGCCACCACCCGTATAAAAAACCTCTCCAGAGAGTGAGAAGAGTTCTTATCTTCGCCGTATCTGTTGAAAATCATGGAACACACTGGTAAACCTGAGAACGCGAAAGCCGGGCGTTTGAAGGCGTGAGCGTATATCTGTCGGTGGCTCCAGACGACATTCGCGATCAATTCCACAAAACCGCGAATCATGAAAAAAGAAACCCGGCGGCGAGGGCGAGCACCGCCAGAACCGCCGTCACCGCTCACGTCAGCATATCTCGATCTGTCCAGCCGCAGCCTGAAGGATCATCAGAGCGTCGAGAGATGTGACCTGTCCATCACCGCTCACATCCGCGGCAGCATCAAACGGGCGGCTGCCAGATGCCATTTCGAGTGCGATTACTGCGTCCGCCGCCGTGACCACACCATCGCAGTTGAGATCGCCGCATCCACAGTAACCCTGCGACGCCTGGATCTGCACCTCGTAGTCCTCAACCTCGCCGTCCGGAGCACTGCCCTCTGGAGTCAGTCCGCCATCGCTGCTCGTGCGGAAGCGGGCAAATGTCTGCCCGGTGATCGAGGCGTCCGGCACCGAAACAGAGATCGTGTGTGTCCCATCAGGCAGGTGCCCTACGTGGATCTGCTCCTGCGGGTGCTCCCACAGGTGATTGCCATTCCAGTCGATCCATGCATCGACATATCCGCCTCCGCCGCCAACCACAATCTCAATCGCGGCGGTCTTGCCCTGCCGTAGACTCGGAATAGAGACACCGTCTTCGTCGTCGATGTTGTTGTTGTCGTCACCCATCGCCGCAGAATCCGGATGACCGTCTGCTTCACCATCCGGCGCCAGTGTTCCGAGCCATGGTCCGCCTATCGTGTGACTTGCGCCTCCGTGGATGGCACGCGTGGGATATCCGCCTCCCATACTACTGGAAAACTCTGGAGCGTCGCCCCAGTCAGAATCCGCATCCTCAACAACGGTTATCATTACCGTTGCCATGCTCTGGTCTGTGCCGTCGTCTGCAAGGTACGTGAAGCTATCGGAACCGGTGTAGCCGGCATCCGGCGTGTAGCTGAAGATACCATCCGCGTTCGGGATCACCGAGCCATGCGCCGGGGAATTGCCCGGAAGTGCGGTCAGCGGATCCGGGTCAACATCGTAGTCGTTGACCAGCACATCGATTGTGTTGTTCACGCTGTCCATAACGACAGTCAGGTGATCGTCGTACGCCTCAGGCGGATCGTTGACACTTCGCACCATGACTGTAACCGTTGCCGTGCCTGTGTTCAACGCGCTGTCTATCACAGAGTAGGTGAACTGATCGCTGCCATAGAAGTTCGGTCCTGGCGTGTAGCTGACCTGTCCTTCCGCAAGCAAGGCGACACCACGCTGGGGCTGACCGACACCAGCCACAACAAGCGTCCCATTGCCAGAGTCGTTTGCGAGGACATCGATTATCACGTCTCTCTCGTCCTCGTCGATCTCGACTATGTCGTCAACGGCAACGAGTTCTCCTGCCAAGTCTGTGGAAATTGTGATCGTTGCACTGTTGTCAGAGACCGTTGCACCGTCAGCCGCCCGAATCGTGAAGGCGTCAAAGACATCGGCTTCCCCGGATTCTTCTGCTGAGTTTACGGGGGCAGGCGGCGTCCAGACGACGCTTTCCCCATATCTGATCATGGTTTTGCCGGGAACAACAGGCTCGCCGTTCTTGGTCAATGATCCGCTGTTCACAGCCTCGACGCGGAAGCCCATGCCGATGGCACCATACATGAACAGTTCCTGAGCGATGAGCATGTCATGGGTGATGCGCAGAGGATCGCACGGCGGGTACGGACCGATGTAAAATTCGGGATAGCGGTACATGTCGTCCTCCTTGAGCTGTGGCAGCAAGTTATCCTCCTCCGCGAAGATCGGGAAGTTCGCGGTGGAAGCTGCCCATGGATGCTCCTTTCCGTATATCCAGGTCCCGCCGTTGTCAGGATACGTGCCACGAGTGACCGCGTACGTGTCATGGTCATGCGCATAGACATAAGCGTCATAAGCATTTCCATAACCGGACATGAGAGCGTCAGCGAAGGCGCCTGCGAATCCGTCACCCCAGCTTCCTTCGTAGTGATTGGTTGCCGCACAACCAAATGTGGATGACGTCACTGGCAGCAGGTCGTCCAGCATCCCGCCGGCAAAGCACTGGGTATGAACCACTGTGGCATGTCCTGCTCCGACCTGATTCAACCAGTCTTTCAGATCGTTGTCAGCAGTGCTGGCACTCCAACCAGTGAGAACCTCCTCGCCAGTGGTTGCAGGAGCATTGCTGGTCCCGCTGCCATGGTCGAATGCATAGAATAGGAAGTGGTCGTTACCATCAACGAGCCCGGGGAGCGTCGTCGTCAGGACCGATTCCAGGTTAGCTCGTGTTCCTGACATGACCGTGGTGCCACCTGCGACGTAGGACATGTCCGAATTTACGCCGCCTGGCTGGTCTGCTGCCGGATCTGTGCCATCAGCATACAGTATCCAGATGTTGCCTGGAGGGACATCGTAGTCGTCCACCAGTGTCTCGTACATCTCTTTGATGTTGTTGTAGTAGCGGTTGTAATTGTAGCCGGGTGTTGACCCACCACTGAAGAGCAGGGCGTAGTTGTCGCTATCCCCGAGCAATTTCACCAACCACCCATAGTCCAATACGGTCATGTGTGAGTCGGCGGCACGAACCCGGACGTAATATGACGCATCGGCTGTAACATCCCATGGGATGCACTTGTCCGGTCCGGTGGTGGCAAGCTTGTTTCCATCGGAATCGTAGAGTTCCAGTGTCACATTCCCTGTGACATTGAAGTTGACCGGACCATCGTTTAATGCAGTCCACTTGAACCAGTCCTCTTCGCCAGATTTGTGAATCCCGAGTCCGGTCCTGTTCTGGCTGAGGCTGCCCAGATCGAAAGCAGTGGTGAAGTCGTCGTTTGGCTCAAAATGATCCGGTCCTGCCGGTCGGACATGGAACCGGTAGTCCTCAACCTCACCGTCAGGAGCTCTGCCCGCGTACAGTGGCGGCAGTACCGCCGTCAGGGGCATGGTGCTGAACCTGAACCGGGCGTAGCTGCCGACAGGCTTTGCATCGTATGGAACGCGGATATTGTGCGCAGATGATCCTGCCGGGATGGGTCGTTCGGAGATTACGTACTCGCCCTCATCGTCCCAGTCGCCATCAGCGTTCCAGTCAAACCATGCATTCAGGTACCCGTTCACGCTGGCAAGGACCTTGATGCGTGTTGTTGCGCCTGCACGCAGTGGCGGGATCGCAACACCGTCCTCGTCATCAGTACCATCAATGATATCGTCCCCGATGGCACCGATGGATGGTTGTCCATCCTCGTCTGCCTCAACCCATCTACCGAGGCAGACATCCGGATCGATGATGTGGCTTGCGCCGCCATTTGCCGCAAGCGTCGGGTATCCGGGTGCGGTCACGCCGTCCGGTGCATCGCCCCAGTCCATCCTCGAGGTCACAGTCTCAGTCATCAGCGCAAACGCCATATCGACACGTTTCACAAACTCCACGTCGTCGATCAAGAGCTCCTGCCCTCCGACAGCGAATTGCTCGATTGCGCCGGTCAGGGTGAGTCGTCCCTTGCTGTCACCAAGATCAACGACTGTAACGTGAACTCCGCCGATCGTGAGTCCGTTGATCTCAGCAAACTTACCAAAGTTCCGGAAGTCTCCGTTGACCCTGATGTTCAGATTGCCGCCGTACTCACCGAAGAGCAGCGAAAGATCATTGACATGGGCGCCGAAGCCAAAGTCGAGGTTGACGTTGTTGACATTCATCTCGTTACCTGATCCGCCAGCCTGTCCACCGTTCACGACTCGGGTGTGTCCGTCGCTGGTCCAGGTTCCGCTACTCCACTGGAACTGCTTGACAGTGATCGGGACGCCTGACGTGGTAAATATATTTCCAACATTGTATGTGGTCTTCAACGTCAGGTCTTCGAAATCGATGGGTGCTGTGCCCAGGCATTCCCACCATGAACCATCATTCCAGCCGCGGACCGCATTATCGTTCCAGTGGCGCACGGATGTCTCCCATCCCCAATACCACTCGTCAACTACGGGTTTGGCTCCGATATCCAGCCAGTAAATCGTCCCTTTCTCCTGTTCAAAAGGCTCTTTCAGGCGAGCGATGTAGTAGAACTTATGCTCCCACCATACCATGCCCTGTACGTCCGTATGTGGCACTGAATCCCAGTAGCGTTCCTTGATCTCATCAGGAGCCATCCGGACCTCACGAATGAGAGCTCCCGGGTGGCTCCATGGCATCTCAGGATCGGTTCCGGCTGGTATGTCCTTATGGAAGCTGAACTTTAATTCCGAGACGCCCGGGGACTGTGGAAGCGGTTTTCCGGGTGGTCCCGGGTTGTCCTGCTCCCAGTGCATCTCTTTCTC
>DAOWIV010000154.1 GCA_030640725.1 Methanosarcinales archaeon
AAGTCGCCATTCCTTGTATTTTTCCTCGCTCATCCCTTTAATCAATTTATTTACATTATCGATAACTTTCCCAAGTTTGATCTGCATATTCTGGGCATCGACCTGCAGTTCATTGATCAACCGATCGACCTTGTTGATGAAGAGCACTGGCGTGACGTTCTCTTTCAGCGCCTGCCGAAGCACGGTCTCTGTCTGCGGCATCGCGCCCTCGACAGCATCGACGACCACGATCGCGCCATCGACAGCCCGCATCGCGCGTGTTACATCGCCTCCGAAATCGACGTGCCCGGGAGTGTCTATCAGGTTGATTAAGTACTCATCGTCCTCGAACTCGTGTACCATCGAGACGTTTGCAGCATCGATCGTGATGCCTCGTGCCTGTTCTTCCTCATCGAAGTCCATAAAGAGCTGCCTGCCAGCCAGTTCCTTCGATATCATGCCTGCGCCTGCAAGCAGGTTGTCGGTGAGCGTGGTCTTGCCATGATCGATGTGCGCAACGATACCAATGTTTCTGATGTTTTCAGGACGGCTCATCAGGTCACGGACCCGCTCAACCATTTTTTTCTTCGTACCCATATATCTTACCTCTAATTAAAATTGTTAGATTATCATTACCTTAGGATTTCAGTAATATTAAGCATTGTTATAGCAGACCCGGATCATCCTATTATCCTCATCGCGAGGTGCGCGGCGTTCTTGCCATTATCGATCCCGACACATGCAACCGGTACACCTGGCGGCATCTGCACAATCGAGAGCAGCGCATCAAGCCCGCCGAGTTTCTTGCTCACAGGCACCCCGATCACCGGTTTATCAGTCTTGGAGGCGATGACACCAGGAAGAGCTGCCGATAACCCGGCAATCGCAATAAATACAAGTGCATCACTATTTTTGAGATAATCATCCAGTTTTTCAGGATACCGATGCGCAGATATGACCTGAAGATCGTATTTCTCGCCAGACTCGTCCAGGACTCCGGTTACCTGATCCGCAATCTGCATATCAGACTTTGATCCAAGAATTATCGCAATTCGCCGCATTTATGGCAGGTTCCCTTCACCGCTCAGCTCATGCTGGCGTTCGATGTTCATCCTGATCAGGATCTCAAAGATGTCTCTGATTGCCCCAGTATCAAGATTCAACTCGGTTGCAAGATCGATGGCTCGATTGATAACGGCGTGGTTCTGATCCGTATCCTCAATACCCCTCCCGTCCACCTTTTTTAACTCGAGAACGACGCCTGCGAGGTTGGTGCGTTCTGCGATCAATTCTATAATGCTCTTATCGAGTTCTTCGATCTTTTTTCGGACATCCGATAGTTCCATACAGTTACCTCATGTTGTGTGTATACTTACATATTCTGCTCTTGCCAGATACTTTTTCATTCGTACCTGCAACTCTATAACTCTTTTGTCAGGTCTGCCACGCGTATTCCTCTGGTTTTGATCATGCAGGCTGGAATGACGATTTGACATCATTTTACTGATATACATGATAAACCAATAGCTTTATATGGCATAACAGTGTGTGATAACCAGCAACACTGATCAAGGTGATTAAAATGGAAAAGAAAATAGAGAAGAAAGAGATCAAAAAGGATGAGCACGCGGTCTCTCCGGTCATTGGAACCATCCTGATGGGTGCAATCACCGTAATACTGGCATCGGTCGTCGGTGCAATAGCGTTTGGGGTGAGCAGCGACCTGCCCCAGCTACAGATCGTGGTGGTGACCGCTGAGAGGCTGAACTCGACATCGATTGATTTCACTTATGCCGGCGGACCAAGTGCCGACTTTGTGCAGTACCTGAACGTAACTGTGGGTGAAGACCATGTGGATACCACGCCAAATTCGCAGCTTGCGGTTGGCTCGACATGGACATATACCACATCCGACACAGTACTCTCCGACCGAAATCATGTGATCGCTGTCGCCACGTTCGGCGATGGTAGCGCGCAGGTCGTTCTCGATACGTTCGTATGAACGACCGCGCCCCCGTTTTTTAGCTCTCCGCTATTTTGTATGATCGGAGGGGTTAAAAGATCCTATCGAGTGCATATTTTAGCGATGACCCCCGTTAGATAACAGCATACGCATTGCATTCGATGCATCCCTCGTGTTTGTCTCCAGAAATACGATAAAACACAGGTCATATCTTCTCGATGCCGTAGAATCGCTTGTAATTCTCTATCGCGCGCTTTCCCTGATCAGGATACTCGCCCAACAGAAAATCCAGAAATTCATCTCTTGATACGCAGTCCTTTGTGAACAAAAGAAGTTTTCGTACCAGTCTCTGTGATTTCTTGTTTTCAGTCGGAATTTCAAATGATATGCAAACATCGTACATCGAAAAGCATGTCCTCCGCAGAATTGGCGAGATCGACCCTATCAAAATGCCCTCTTCGAGTTCGATGTACGCCGGGACGCCTACCCGGTGTATACGACCTGGATCGGTCAATCCGTCGAAATCGCTATACGAATGCAGTTCAAGGTAGATTTCGGGCTTTATATCCTTGATAGCGGCGATCACGTCCATACCATAGCTCCCGGGGTCGTAGTATCGGTCGTCGAGGGTGCTAATGTAAGCACGGTCTGTGAGTTTTGGAATGATCGTGAGCGTCCCTGTGATAGGCGCGTCCAGCGATTCGAGTATCGCAGACGTGTCTTTCCATTCATCGCCGTGTAACCCTCCGATGAACAGCCGTCTCGGATCGCCGTTACCGAGTGTGATTCGTCTTACCATACGCAGGTCTTGCCATCCGCTTTTGCATTCACTCGATCATTCACTCCGGATCGTTCGTGTTTTGATAGATGTGATAGATATTCCTGTTGTTTACGTATGCTTCTTTCCACGCGTAAATCTCATTATACAGGAGACCAAAATATCATAAGATCATCATGGCAAGAGAAGTGGCAATCATAGGAATCGGATGCACTGCGTTCGGAGAATTCTGGGATCGGTCGTTCCGCGATATTATTGTGGAGGCGGGCGTTGCGGCGATCGAGGATGCAGGCGTGCAGGGTGAAGAGATCGACGAACTCTTTGTCGGGAACATGAGCGCGGGCAGGTTCGTGGAGCAGGAGCACATCTCCTCGCTGATCGCTGATTATGCAGGTCTTGCGTCCATGCATGTGCCGTCCACTCGCGTGGAGGCTGCATGTGCATCCGGCGGGCTTGCTCTTCGGATGGGCGCACTCACGATCGCATCAGGACATGCGGATATTGCGATCGTGGCTGGTGTTGAGAAGATGACTGATGTGAGCGTGCAGGCGGCAACCGATATGCTTGCAGCAGCGGCTGACCGTGAGTGGGAGGGTTTTGCTGGCGCAACATTCCCTGGACTCTACGCGATGATCGCACGCAGGCATATGCACGAATACGGGACTACGTCAGAGCAACTCGCGTCCGTAGCGGTGAAAAACCACCACAATGCAACGATGAACCCGAAAGCGCAGTACCAAAACGAGATAACCGTCGAAGCGGTGCTGCGATCGGCTATGATCGCTGATCCGCTGCGTATGCTCGACTGCTCGCCGATCACGGACGGCGCAGCTGCCATAGTGCTTGCGCCAATGGATCTCGCAAGAAAGTACACCGACACGCCGATTCGCATCAGGGCAACCGCGCAGGCATCTGACACCATTACCATACATGATCGGTCTGACATCACAACGCTTGCCGCAACGACGGCGGCTGCATCCCGAGCGTACAAGATGGCAGGGTTGACAGCGAAAGACATCGATTTCGCGGAGGTGCATGACTGCTTCACGATAGCAGAGATATGTGCGATCGAGGATCTTGGGTTCTTTCCAAAAGGGACTGGCGGACCGGTGACCGAGGACGGTATCACTGCAATCGATGGCGATCTTCCTGTGAATACGTCAGGCGGTCTGAAAGCCTGCGGGCATCCGGTGGGCGCAACCGGCATCAAGCAAGCCGTAGAGGTTACAACGCAACTGCGCGGCGACGCAGGCAAGCGGCAGGTTGCAGGCGAGGTCGGACTGACACACAACGTAGGCGGTTCAGGCGGCACTGCAGTGGTGCATATCCTTTCGAGGTAAAAGGGACTTGAAAAAAAGGTACGTGTTTAGCTAATCACAAGATTAACAGATTTCCACAAGATTTCTGTGTTAATCTCGTGGTTTTTTCACCTCAGCTAAACACATACAAAAAAAGGGCTCTTCGCTATTTCATGTGGGTGGATAGAGTTAAAATATCTGATCAAAGATACATCTTGGTGATGAAATCTTGGACATTTCGATAACGACAGACGTTCTGCACTCGATA
>DAOWIV010000113.1 GCA_030640725.1 Methanosarcinales archaeon
AATTAACAGCCATCTGATTCCTCTTGGCGGCGTTGACAGGAGAATCCACGGTGAGCGCGTGATACTGGCTGGTGACGCCGCCGGGTTTGTCGATCCGTTTCTTGCTGAGGGTTTGTATTACGCCGTAAAGAGCGGCGAGATGGCGGCAGATGTTGCGGCTCTTGCTGTGGAAAACGACGACTTCTCACGGGAGTTTCTGGCTGGATACGCGGCAAAATGCGAAGATGCGTTTGGTTCTGATCTTAAAGCAGCCCGGCGGTTTGCAAAGTTCGCTTACGGAAATCCAGATCGATCTTTGAAGATCCTGCGGAGCGACGAGCGACTGTTTCTCGAATATCTGAGAACGGTGCGTGGGGATCGGACTTATGCCAGTTTTAACAGGTGGTGTGCCATGAGATCTCCTGTAACGTTCTTGAAATTGATATCTGGTTGAGACTTTTTTATTTTTTTGATTAGACCAAAGATACCATTAATCCAGACCTCCTACCGATTTTAGACACCGATTTACGCAGATTTGACCTTTCGTTCGGATTGGCATCCCATTATCCGATGATTATTTATGCAGCGGCGTTTGATAAAAGTAAACAAATCCCTCTCCGGGGTTGGCAACCAACCATGAACCCACACCACACCAGAGACACAATCACCGCATTCATCCGCGCCCGGATAAGCGAATCGGGCACATCCGGCGCAGTCATCGGGCTTAGTGGCGGCATCGATTCGGCGGTTGTGGCATATCTCACGGTCGAGGTGGTCGGGAAAGAAAACGTGCTTGCCATCATGCTGCCGGTGCAGGATCTCACGCCAGGATACGATACAGACGATGCAATCGATGTCGCAAACCGGCTCGGAATCGAGTACCGGGTAATCGAGATCGGTAGCGTGCTGCACACACTCTCGGGCGTGGTTCCTGACTATGATACCGATGCAGCGGTTGCAAACGGGAATCTGACCGCACGAATCCGGATGTGCGTACTCTATTATTACGCAAATCTCATGAACCGGCTTGTGATCGGAACCGGGAATCGGACAGAGCTTCTTCTCGGATATGCCACAAAACACGGCGATGCTGGCGTGGATATGGAGCCAATCGGCGACCTGTACAAGACCGAGGTCTTCGAACTTGCCGGATTTCTCGGAGTTCCGGAACGCATCATCAGAAAGGTACCGTCTGCGAGGCTCTGGGCGGGGCAGACCGATGAGGGAGAGCTTGGTATGCGATATCCAGACATCGACCGGATTTTAAGGATGATCGCTGACGAACGACTGAGTGTGGACGAAATCGAGGCGCGGGGTGTGCCGGTGGACGCTGCCCGCCGCCTGACCAACCTGATCCGCATAAGCGAGCATAAGCGACGCCCGCCGCAAAAGGCGATCGTGCGGGACGACAGTGGCGGCAGCGTTAACAGCAACACTGACCGCAATGTTTAACCGCAACGGTTAGCAGTAATCAGTGAACAGGTGATCATGATGCCAGTTATAGAAGTAAGCGATGCAACCCTGCGCCAGCTTGACCAGATACGCGTCCGGATGCATGACGCCGGCGCCAGTTATGATGATGTGATCAGGCATCTGCTCGGGATGGGGCACATCAGACCGGTATACATCAAAAGTCCGGAACCAGAAGATTTCGATGACGGGATCGGGATATACCGGGTGGATTGACCGCCTCCTTCCCATGCTGGAATTGGCACTGTTACTACTCCGGGAAAGCCAAGGCGCCCGAACAGTTATTAACGCTCCCCGACATAAGTTAGCTCTGGTGAACCCAGATGACGGTTGGAATCGTAAGCTATGGGGTATATATACCGCGTTATCGAATCAAAGTGTCCGAAATAGCAAAGGTCTGGAATGCCGACGCAGAGGGCATTGCAGGCGGGCTTATGGTGCAGGAGAAGTCAGTGCCTGACATGGATGAGGATACTGCGACCATCGCGGTGGAAGCGGCGCGAAATGCGAACCGTCGAGCAGGGATTGACGCATCCCGCATCGGCGCCATATATGTAGGGTCAGAGAGCCATCCTTATGCTGTAAAACCGACAGGCACCATCGTTGCTGACGCCATCGGCGCAGCGCCCAATCTCACGGTCGCAGACTTCGAGTTTGCGTGTAAGGCTGGCACTGCCGGGATCCAGGCGTGCATGGGTCTGGTCGAATCCAGGCGGATCGATCTCGGGCTTGCGATCGGCGCGGACGTCGCGCAGGGGGCGCCAGGTGATGCACTCGAGTACACCGCGGCAGCAGGTGGCGCTGCTTATGTGATTGGCAGGGATTCAGGTGGCGGAGATTCGTTGATCGCAGAGATTGAGGATATGTTCTCGTTTACCACTGACACGCCCGATTTCTGGCGCAGGGAAGGGATGCCATACCCTGAACACGGCGGCAGGTTCACAGGCGAGCCTGCTTACTTCAAACACATCACATCGGCTGCGCGGGGACTGCTGGAGAAACTTGGCACCACGCCAGAGGACTACGATTATGCCGTATTCCACCAGCCAAACGGCAAATTCCCGAGACGTGTCGCAGCAAGCCTCGGCTTTACCAGAGAGCAGATTGCGTCCGGAATCGTAGTGACCACGCTTGGGAACACGTATTCGGCGTCGTGCATGATCGGGCTTGCCGCGATCCTTGATATCGCATCAGCCGGTGATCGGATCTTCATGACATCGTTTGGGTCGGGCGCAGGAAGTGATGCGTTCAGTCTCAGGGTCACTGACCGGCTGGCTGAGATCAGGAACGGCGCGCCGAGTGTCTCTGATCTGCTTGCTCTGAAGAAATATATCGATTATGCGACTTATGCGAAGCACAAGGGGAAGATACGGCTGTAGACTGGTGGATCTTTAAAATATTGGTAACTCCTCAGGTATGTTGTTTGGTCTCCCGATTGTGATTCTATGCTTTCTGGCAAGAAAAATAACCGCGGAGGGCGCGGAGATTCGCAGAGTTGTATCATCCTCCGCGTCCCTCAGCGCACTCTGCGGTTAAATCCCCGTTTGGCACATGTTGTGTTCCGGGTCAAGCCGTGCCGGTATGACGAGGTCGCATGATATTGTTTTAGGTGCTGAGTAGTTACAGCTAACTGTGCATATTCGGATGGGGGCTAAAGAGAGATGCCGCCACTGTCCGGCATCTGATAAGCGATCCCTTGAATATGGCACCGCCATCTCTCGTGACTATTGAATAGCGGTCTTTCACCACCCGTTCATGAGATGCCTGCGTCGTTCAGTAGAGTCGAGCACCTGCGAACAGTCCTCCCAGTTGATCGGCTCGATTTTATTATACCGCCGTTTAAAAGGGTGTTCTTTTGGTAATTCGCCAATGTTTTTCGTGCGTCTTCTATCTTGTCAAGTGCGACATCGATCCACACATCCTCCAGGCAGTCCGGAATCTGTCCGAACATGGAATTGATCTCTTCGAGACGGCTTGAGAGTAACTCGTGGACGCGGTCCTCAACTGAATCTTTGTACCGCATATTGTAGACCCAGATTTCGTCGTACATCTGCCCGATCCGCTGAATTCTCCCTTTTCGTTGTTCCAGCCGGGTTGGGTTCCAGGGCAGGTCAAGGTTGATCAGCGAGCCAAACACCTGAAGATTCAATCCTTCGCTTGCTGCGTCCGTTCCGAGAAGCAGACGGATTTTACCGTGCCAGATCATTGATTTAAGTTCTCCTCTGGAGGTTCGGATAAATTCACCGTTTTCGATGATGCCCGAACGTTGTCCGCCAGCGTAGATGCCGATTAGTTCATTTGAGAAGTCCTGTGACAATTTCTTTGAAAGCCATTTGATCGAATCGTAATACTGGGAGAAGATGATGCAACCTCGTTCAAGCCAACCATCCTGCAGAAGCTCTTGTATCTTCTCGTATTTGGGATCCTTGTCCTGATGCTCAGAAAGAATGTCTAAAAACTGCCGGAGCAGTTTTCGCTCATCTTTAGACATGTCCTTGGATGTGCCCCCTGTCGGTGGATCGTTATCCTCTTCTTCCTCTTCTTCCTCTTCTTCGAGATTCCCGGATATGCCTCCAAGCATAGCCTCGGACGTCTGTTTTCCCGCATATAGGGTACTGCCAACACGCCGGAGAAGAAGCGTTTTGAGAAATCCGCCACCTCTCGCCCGTTTTGAGAATCGATGGCAGAACTCCTCAGCGAGTTCGTAAGCCTCTTTTAGATATGGCGTGAGCAAGATTGCGTCGTTGTCTTCTTCCCCAAACAACCGCACTTTGATCGGCTTTAGATATGGTTCGCCGGTTACAGGATTTATCTCTTCTTCGAGAAAGTTGCGAGTCCTGCGTATGATGTGTCTGATAAATGGGTTATGTTTTTGGATGAAATCTCGGGACAGATTTTGTATCCTGGCTTTTTTCGGTTCTGGTAGTCGGTCCCAATCTGAAACGGAAATACACGCGATATCATCGCCGATCTGAAGCGAACGGCGAATAATCTCAAAGTCGTGAGTTTCTGCGCCGCTTTCTGTAGCGGGTGGGAATGGGTTCCGTATCCATGCCCCTCGTTCAAAATCATCTTCAGGGAGGTCTTCAGTCCCACTGACCAGATTGAGTGCGCGTTCCGGATCTTTTCGCCAGTGACTTGCCGTGTTTCCAAGAACTGATTTGTTGTTTCCAGATGCGAGAATGTTTAGCAGGTCCCATGCTTCGATCGGGTAAAGTTGAACCGGGGTTGCGGTTGCGAGAAGAAAGCTTTTTGTGTTGCCACCCATCGCAAGAAGGAACTCGAGCAGGTTGTTGGAATCGGGGTGTTCGTTCCCGCGGTTCAAACCGAGGTTCTTCCGCCGGGCATGATGTGCTTCATCCACGATGATACACTCGTAATTGAGTTCTTTGAGATAGTCCACGACAATAGACTGCCTTGTAACGAGACCATACGAAACAATACCAATCCTCCTCGGGCATTTCTTGATTCCATCGGAACCAGTATCCGGATATTTAATCCCCTGTTCGTCCACCCACTGTTTTCCATTCCAGACAGCCGAGGGGAGGTCCAGCCGCTCTTTCATCTCATCCTGCCACTGCCAGATCAGTGTCTTCGGGGTGAGGATCAGAATGGGCTTGTCCCCCATGAGTGCCATGAGCTGGGCTGCCATGGCAAGCTGGAGCGTTTTTCCCAGTCCGACCATATCAGCAAGGACGAAGCGAGCTCCGTGCAGACCACGATGCGCGTCAAAGGCGAGTTTAACGAAATATTTCTGGTGTTCCCACAGCCCGGAGTCGCTTCGGTTGACCGGGAGTTCAACGATTGGCGCCGCCGGATCAGGATCGTGCCTCCAGTCATCAACACTGTGGAGAACTGTGCGTTTAGCAATCCTGCCGATATCCTCAATGACGAACTCAGCAAGATGATGGGCGTCCGGGTGACTCCACAGGGCGTCAAACTCTTCCTGGACCCACCGGATGGCTTCTGGTGAGTCGTCTTCCCAGACGAGTTCATAGTTGAGTTTCCAGGCGTTGTATGTCTCGTTTGTACTCCCCATAAAAGAAGTCTGTTCCCCACCATTTTTAGTGATGACACCAGCTTTGCCGTGAATGAGTCCGAAGGCGTTGTCCGGAAGGACTTTTACCTGGAGTTTTCCTGATTTTAGAAATTCGAAGAGCCTCCCAAACCGGTCACGGGATTTATGCCCGTAGTTCTCCGGTTCCAACGCGCACCATTCCTTCCGCATAGCAGCAAGTGCTGCCTTGGCGGTTCTCACATCCCGTTCATCAAGTTGCGAGTTGCAGACCATACGGACCGTACCATGCATACTTTCAAGGCGCTCCCCGGCAACTTCGAGAATCGAGGAACTGAAATAGCCTGCAATCCGATCATAGCTTCTCGCACCTGCGAGCCGATCATTGAGAAACGACTCATCGAGTGGCTGCCTTCGTGATGAGAACCGGTGGATCATGAATTCTCACACCCCTTCCCAGATATGGGCATCCCCTGCCGCCGCTTAGATATGATCATTTTCGATAGCTCCTGCAAGTAGGCGTGCAGCCTCGGCGTCTTCTTTCCAGTGTTCCATAGAACGGGTCATGCTGGTGCTTGAGAGGTATTTGAGTAGTTCGATGATCTCTTGCCGTCTGTTCCAGTACTGCTGACCAAGTTCAGTGTGCAGCCACACTCTTCCGGATGAGGGGTCTCCATTCTGCACCTTTTCATAGATTGCAAAGAGGAGGTGCCTTACGAGTGAACTTCCAAACCCTTCGTCGCCGAGTTTTCGGTTCTTGAATTCGGAAGCAGTCTTGAGCCGGGTCTGGTTGGCTTTTCTGCTTGCCTGCATGCTCCTGTACTCCCGGATGCCAAAGCCCCGGGCAAGTTCCTGATAAACACCGTTCCGGTACTCTCCATGGCTCTCGATCTCAAGCCCCCTGAGATAGAACCACTCTTCAGGTGTGAGATGTTTCCAGATATAACTCTGAATACCATTTGGCACCAGATAATCACATGCAATCTTGACGGCGTTATCGATCACCGCTTCGAGTGGGTTTTTCTCGTTCTTCTGCCGCACACGGAAAAGCTCCCGCTGGACGTCGATGTCCTCAATCTCTCTGTATTGTGTTATGACCCGGAGGGCGGCAGCATAAGCGGCAAGCTGGTAATCGGTGTCGTCGAAATTCGGGTCTTCCTTGTCGTCAAGGGCGAGCATATTGTCGAGCTGATTCTTAACCTCGATCTCGACTTGCGGGTAGATCGCGTCGAGGAAAATGGTATCGTCAGAGGTCTGTTTACGGAGGACGAGGAGCACGGTGCCCTGCACGTAGTTGCCTGTTTTTAATCCTGACGCATCGGTTTCTGTAGCTATACACCACGCCGCAGTTACTCGTAACCTAGCCGACCAGAGGATCAGGGCGAGGTCTGCCCATACTGCAGCGTCCTGGTGGGTGAACATGACGACCTGTACACCGTTATCTGGCATGTGGGTGGCGAGGTTGCGGTAGGTCTCAAACATACCTCTGCGAAACTCTTCATCGGAGCCACGGATGGCAAGAGCTCGCTTTGAGTCGGTGTACCAATCAGAAAAGATGCGGGGGAGTGGTTTACTGCACCACGCAAGAAAAAATTCCGAAAGTTCATGGTAGTTTATGGCATCGGCATAGGACGGGTCAGTAATCCAAACATCTTGCATTGATGATATCGATCTAGAATCAAAAGGTTGAACCATAGAATTGGTGGATGTTGGATAGTTAGTGATATTCACATACCAGCTTGTTTCAAGAGTTGTTAGAGGTCTAACGCTATAATTATAGAGTGTATTTAATGCTTGGTTACTAAATGTTTGCGCCCCCTTCTCATTTGCTTTATCTGCAAGCCATTGTGATAATTTGGAACTCCAATTTGCACAACGACCGATTCCGAGCATTCCTGCGACAATTTCGATACTACCCTCGCAATTACACATATACGATGAAATTAGCCCGTGTACTAACAACTGCCTCGGATTGAACAGATGATGCCAGTGCGTCCAACCCCTCTCTCGGATTGGTTGATCGGTATTGTATCCAGATTCGATCGCCCTGCTGGGAATGTAACCTTCCTGCTGCCATTCTACAAACCTCACTCGGAGTAGCGCAAGCACTCGTTCTTCCCGTTTGAGATCGCTAACATCAGGGGCACGATAATGTTTTCGGGTCTGTTTCCTGCCCTGATCGTCAGTATAGGTCTCCACCCACCGGATACAGTAGAGCCGCTCCTGGAACACATCATCAGGGCGAGGCACAAGATCATCATTCTCCCACATACGGAGCCCCTCGCCACGACCATCACCACGGATACTGCTGACCAAGATGGGGGTAGCGTGTGCCGGACATTCGGGATTTGGGCAGACGAGGCGAGAGTTTTTAACCGTCCCGTTATCATTTGCCGCCTCCATCGTCTCTGCCGAAGCCCCTGATTCAATCTGGATAGCGAAACGTTGGTTCTCTTCGTCCGGGACAGGAATAGCAACTGTATTGGTTTTCTTCCCGATGACCCACGATGGTGCCAGCGGGACCTGCCACCTGCATTCAGGGCAGACCGTCTCGGTGCAGTAGATGTAGTATTCAGCCCGCCAGCCATCATCATTCTGCTCGATGCCCCATTCTGTGATTTGCTTATCTGCTGCCTCATACACCTCCTGCTGCGTCTTATGAACCTGTTCTGCGACCTCCTCGTTGCCGCCAATAATGTTCAGTGCCGCCCATGTGAGCAGCGTAGCCACCGGGTTCAAGTCAGATCCAAACGCGTCGCATCCAATCCTTGCCGCCTCAAATGGCACACTTCCCCCGCCACAAAAGCAGTCACCTACACGCGGGATGTGTCCGAACTGCCGTTCACCAAGCTCCTGCACCAGATCCGGGATACTTGATGCATGTGTGTCCAGATGGGCGTTGATCTCCTGCCATGCCTCCGGGCTGGGACCCTCTACCTGCTCTGGACGGTTACAGTATTTCAACCGCTCATCATAAGAGAATCTGAAAAAGACGAGCTTCTGTAGCTCCGACTTCTGCTCTCTGCTGACCCTTTTTCTGTACTTTGGCTTATTCTCTGTGGAATCCTCGGAAAACCATCGTTCATGTTCGCGCCTTGTCGTACGGGCATAGACGTCTTTCAGGGGTATGGAAGATTTTTTGCGGAGCCAGAGACCTTCCTCATCCATCGTCAGGATTTTTAGGAAGATTTCACGGTCTTTCTGATGATCGTTCGATGATGGCATCAACAGCCCGATAATCACCGACCGAACAAGGATAAGAGGTTTTCTACCCCACCATTTTCCAAGACCGGTTAATGTCTGGCTGTAATTCGCCATCCGCTCCTTGTAACTCTCCTTCGACACTTTCGAAACTGGAAACTGCGTTTCAATAAACGATGTCATACACTATCACAACCCGCTCCCGACCTTTTCCACACTCGGTTCACCTCATGGCAAACTGCGTCAGCGTGCCTTGCTGCCTTCTTTTCTTGTGTTTCACGAGATCGGTATCTACCTTGACCACATTCGCAACCAGCCCCATCTGCTGTGCGGGCGCAACCGCTGAGACCGGGTTTTCAGTCAGGGAGTATTGCACGGCTTTCCGCCACCCCCGGCTCTTCCCGTAGATCGCATGACCGGTCGCGGCGTTCGTCATCGTGAACATCCACCATCGTTCCTCTGGTGTCAGTCCAAGCCAGTTCGTAATTGCTACTGGAATAAGCGTCGGGTCAGCATCCTCGATCGCCCATGCCAGCAATACCAGTTCCTTGCCAAAGAGCCGGGAAACAGGAGTCAGTCCGCGTGCCTTCCACGCGCCTCGCTTCTGCCCCTTCTGCCGCAGCCGCCGGTTAAACTCGTTCCGAGCCACA
>DAOWIV010000196.1 GCA_030640725.1 Methanosarcinales archaeon
AATCACTGCTCAATACATCTATGATCTTTCCTTTGCCCTCATCTCCAAACTGGGCACCTGTCAGGATGGTGAACATATCTCTGAATCTATGCAGGCATGTTATAATCCTTTTCCGGGGTGGTTAAGATTAAGCCACCTGCCCGCAAGTAACACCAGCTATGTCCATCAGGATAACACTGATCGGAACCGGCGTTGCCATCCCACAGCCGCACCGGGTACAGTCAGGCGTGCTCGTTGAGCTCGGCGATCCGGCATCTACGGAATTTCCGCTATTGTTCGACTGCGGAAGCGGAGTTCTCCCGCGCCTTACCGGCTTTACCGACTGCACAGTGATCAAGCACGTATTCCTCACGCACCTGCACCTTGACCATGTCGCGGACGTGATGAGTCTGATCAAAGCAAAATGGCTCTGCGAAAGCTACGATCTTACGATATACGGACCTTCCGGAACCGCTGCGTGGCTTGCAAGTGTTTTTGATGCGTATCCCTACATGAAGGACAGGGTGCGGATCAATGTCACTGAACTGGCGGATCAGGATCGCGTTTCGATCGGAAAGTTCGAGATCGTCTGCGCTGAGACCATTCATGCAATGCCGTCGCTTGGCTACGGTATCGCCGATGAGAGCGGGCAGGTACGGGTTGTGTACACCGGAGACACCGAACCGTGTGAGAGCATCAAGATGCTCTGCGATGGAGCGGATATCCTGATCCATGAGTGTTCGTTTCCGGATTCGGTGCCTGACGTGACCAATCACACGACACCGCGGGCGCTTGGCGAGATGTTTGGGTCGGTATCGGTGCGCAGGATTGTTCTCACGCACCTCTACCCGCACACAAGAGGATTTGAGGAGGAGATGGTGGAAACCGTGCGTAAGTACTGCAGTGGCTGCGACGTTGCGATTGGTAGGGATATGGAGACTATCACGCTTTAGAATACCCATGTTCCTCGTTTAGGCAGCTGCGCATAAATGACCCGGAAACCCCCAGCTTTCCGCAACCTATAAGTGACCGATGCCCGATCAATACGCCATGGTTACGCGCGATATGCGAAGAATCGGCATCGTGATCGGCTCGGTGGTAATCATAGCAATCGTGATTATTGCGCTTGCAAACCATCTCAATCATGAATCCGGTACAGAGATCAACTCCTACCACTTTTACGGAAATCTGAGCATAAACGGGGATCATGCGCCCCGGCACACCACGATCATCGCGAAGATCGGAGACCGGACGTGCGGGGCTACAGACCTCCTATCTCCCGGAACGTATGATCTCGAGGTGTTCGCACGTCCCGGCACCAAAAAATACGTCTCATTCTGGATAAAAACGTCTTCAATGGAATCTGCTGTAAATGCGGCTCAGAAACGGACGCTACCACATACCAAAAAGTGTTTGCTCGATCTTACGGTTGAAATCAGTGATTCGGACATCGCCCGCGCGGCTTTACACACGATGGCACCCGGATCCGCCGCGAGAACTGATGCAGAAACCAATCCCGCGCCCGCCACCACGCATACCCCATCCCCATCTCCAACACCGCGGACCCGGCAGCATCAGCACGACCCGATGTTGTGGGACGTGGTGATCAGCGAGGTGATGTGGGATGAGGATGAGTACCTCGAACTCTACAATACGCTCGACCGCACCATCAGTATCGAGAACTGGACGATCACCAGAGGCGGTGGTGCGGTAAACGACAGCATCGAGGTGACCCTCAAGCATGGCGCAATCATACCGTCGCACGGCTATTACCTGATCGCAGATAAGGATGCTGTGACCTGCGAACCGGATCAGATCACAAATCTGACACTGAAAAATAGTGGCGAGGTATTGCAGCTCTTCAATGGCTTTCCTCCGGTATCAAAGAGGATCGATGTTGTGAACCGTGTGGGAAACTGGTTTGCCGGGAAGAACGATGATGTCGGGCAGTCTATGGAAAGAATCTCTCTGGAGAATGGTGCAAATCCGGATAACTGGTATACATCGCTCGGATATGAGTGTGGGCGCATCGGCACCCCCGGAAAGGAAAATTCGATCCCCGACAGAACGCCTCCTGAAGTAATAGTTGTCAGCAATCCGATTGGCGCAAACGACGATGTTGTCGTCTCTTTCAATGAACGGATCGATATTTCGACGCTGCGTATATCAGTGATCGGTCCACACCATGGGTGGATCTCCGGGCGCATCATCGGTGACGACGATATGAAAGGCGCCCTCTTCGATCCGGACAACCCGCTTCAGGCAGGGCAGCATAGCGTCATGGTGACATGCCGGGACCCGTCTGACAACTTTGCGGAACGCGATTTCTTGCTGACGGTTGCGGGCACCGGGGTCGGTGAACCCGGCGACGGATCAGAAAACGAGTCAGAGGATGAGCCAGAACCTGTACCTGAGCCAACACCCGACCCGACACCCGACCCGGATCCCGTCGTTACCGCAAGAATCGTCATAAACGAACTGATGCCGAATCCGATCGGGCGTGATCGCGGGAATGAGACCACAGAACTGTACAACTGCGGCAATGAGGCGGTCGATATCAGCGGCTGGGTTATCAAGAACGAGGATGGTGATGCGCATGAGATTCCGGCAGGCAAGATGATCGATGCGCATGGATATTACCTGACAACGGAGATGCAGCTCGATAATACTGGCGGGCAGGTGTTTTTGTATCGTGATTCTGAGGAAGTTGACCGGAGTATTGCTTACACGGATTCGACTGAAGGTGAGTCATGGCAGCGGCGGACTGACGGGCTTGATACGGACAGCGATGGTGACTGGATCGAGCGCAAGGATACGTTTGGAGTGGCTGCGTAGAAGCGCACCCGATAGTGGTGTGGATTTGGGGGCAGAAGGTTTATTAAGCGGATAGAGAAAGGCAGCACGGTGATTCGTATGAGACACATATCTGGGATGAATAAGAAATATGTGCTGCTTGGATTGTTTGTATCGATACTTATCGGATGCACGTGTGCAGACGCGCTCGAGTTCAGCGGAGAGGTCGTGCGATTAACAGGCGCGCAAAACGAAAATATCGTCTGGAACGAGTCCAATTTCGGGGGGGTTCTGTTACAATCTGGGCGGTGATGCTTGTGCTGGCACAGAGACGCTCTCGATTGCCGCGGGCATGCTCACTGGACCTGACGAAGATCGAGTCATCGATGAGGGCACCCTCACCTACGTTACATTCCCGATCTGGCGTGAATACGAACTTCACAAGAATCACGGGCTGACTGTTGAGAGCGATCATTATAGAGGAGATTCTGGATACTGGATCGAGTTCTGGATGGGCGAGATGTACGTTGCCATCAATCACAAAGCAGACAAACTCGTAAAGCCGCTCGTTGAATTCGACAGCACAGATATTAAAACTCTTGCAACAGGCGAGGAGTGGGATCTTGGCGGAGGGTTCACGCTTACTGCCATGCAGATTGATCTCGATGGCGAGAAGGTCTGGCTCTGTCTGTACAAGAACGGAAAGGAGATTGATAGCGAGGTGATCGACACTGGTGATTTTGATCTACAGGATCGCGTATACACATACACAGAGGATGTAGCAGGAGAGGATGATGTCCCGATATTTTCATGTTACGTCTCCGCGGTCTTCCGTGGGACGTGCTCCAATCTGGTGCAGGTCAAATATGTTTTCTTGATCGATGATGATGCAATCGAGATCGATACCGGTGAGGAGTATGGTGCT
>DAOWIV010000091.1 GCA_030640725.1 Methanosarcinales archaeon
GCATAGTGAAGTCCCTCGATAGTGGTTTAAATACCTGAGTAGTTACGCATTTTATATCCTGCCTCTCATACTTTCTCGTGTAAATCTGTGTAATCTTGTGGTTAGCTAAACATGTACCTGCCGGGAAAGTTATTCCTGAAGACGGAGAGTTTGGGTCTAAAAATCAAATTGTCATGACCGCAGTGATCCGTTCACCTCTGCCGGGTGACGCCCACCTTCTCGCAATACGCACTGATCAGACATTCACTGCACCGCGGGCTGACCGGTGTACAGACGTTCTGCCCGTGAACCACGAGCAGATCGTTAAAATCCTGCCAGTAGGCAACCGGCAATACTCTTCGCAGCTCAAACTCGGTCTTATCCGGCGTTTTTGCCACAACAAGCCCGAGCCGGTTTGATATCCTGTGTACGTGCGTGTCCACCGCGATGCCAGGCTTGCCAAACCCGTGCGTGACCACGATGTTTGCAGTCTTTCTGCCGACACCTTTGAGCTTCAAAAGTTCATTGATCTCATCCGGAACCTTTGAATCATACATCTCTATCAAAGATTTTGAGATTTCCCGAATCTGCACGGATTTTCTCCGGTAGAACCCGACCGGATAGATCGCGTCCTGCACATCAGAATTACTCAACCCAAGCATCCCCTCAGGCGTTTTAGCCAGGGAGAATAGCCGTTCTGAGGCGGCAGCGGTTACGTTGTCCTTCGTTCTGAGACTTAAGAGGCACGAGATCAGAACCATGAATGGATCCCGTTCATAAGAGATCTTCGTAATTGCAGTGGGTCCGAATTTTTCACTTGAGACTTTCAGGTCCCGGACGATGTTGTCAATCATGGTGTTTGCGGACATGATCGGTACCCCCGTCGTCTGACAGGTGCCTCGCGACTGTCTTTTGAAACACTGCCTGCATGTCGCCCCCGGGTTCAAGCGCCATCAACTCGGTTAGCACCTCCTGCGCGACATCGGGTTCGTGGATGATCGTGCAGTCCACGCAACTCCAGACCATGCCGCCGGTCGAACTCTCGACATACCTGCCGCCTGTGCGCTCATCATTGCACGGATAGAACGGGCAGAAACAGAACGTACAGTCCTGTCCCTCAAAATGACACGGATAATATTCGCAATCTCTTCTGCCCACACATATTCCTCCTTTCAGCACATCTTCAATGTTTCTTCTGGCGAGATCCTGCCCCCACGCCTTGATCGAACTTGCGATCACATCGATCAACTTCCGGTCAAGTGCGTCCGCATCGATCCGGATGCAATTATCTCCACACTCATGCACCCTGACACCGCGCTGCAAAAGGCGGGCTATCAGTTCTGATGCGTCCATCCCAAAATCCCGGATATCCACCAAAACATGCTGCGGCTCGCTCGCAATGACCCTAAATCCGCGTATGTTTCCCAGTTCTTCAATCAAAGTGTCAGTTGAATCACCCGGCATCAAAACCTCACATCAAACATAGAAAACGCTTCGTGCTCGATCTCCTCGACCTTCAGATCAGTGACATCAGATGCAGCCGGACCGGTTCGCAGCAGATCGACCAGCGTTCCGACATCCGCGTCATGCCCCTGCGCCACCGCTTCGACCCGCCCGTCCGGCAGGTTCCTCACCCAGCCACCAAGACCAAGGTTCTGAGCCCGTCTCACAGTGAAGTAACGAAATCCTACGCCCTGCACCATGCCGGTCACGACGATATGAATGGTCTTCATACTGATCATCTCGTTTAGCACGTCTTTTTACCACCCCATCAGACAAAAACGTATCTGAAATATGTGGTTCGGAAAGATAAAATCCAACCAAAATAATGTTTAGCCCCCATCTCAGAAATCATCCAGATCGGAAACAAAAAACCCCTTCGGCTCTTCGCTATTTCATGTGGGTAACTGGAAATCCAGGTGCTCCAATCGAAGATAAATCATGGTCATGAAATTCCGGATATTCCGATAACCACGAGCACTCCTCTTTAATAACTGCACAACGCTATTAATTCCCTCTAAGATGCCATTAGTGATTCTTGAGTCAAAATAATTTAGGATACCATTCCAATGTCTCTTGATAGTCAAAGCAAGCGTCGATCATCGGTTGTAATCTGCTATGCGTAGCCCAAAAGTACCACCGTTTAAGATACTGCTCGGCAACAACGCGTTTCAATGCTCCAGAAGATTTGGAGGCTGAGCTTCAAATTGTACGCCCTAACAGTCTTCAGATTCATATCCTTGAGGCTACCTAATATCTTCTTTTGCTTTTCTGTTAGATTGCATGGATTTTTAAGCCAGAGATACCGGGTATTTTTCAGACGCTGGTTCATCGCCACTTCCTCCCTTCGTACTGCATCGATTCCTTCATTCACAATTTTCATGACATGAAATTTATCAAAGGTAATCGATGCACTGGGAAATTCTGTCTTGATTCCACTTATGAAGGCGGGAGACATGTCACAGCAGACCGAGTAGATGTTATCTGGATTTCCACCGTGTGTCTGGTAGTCTTCTTTGAAACTTGAAAGCGTCGAGGAATCTTTTCCTCCACAAACATGAATTACTCCGGATGCATCGAAATCCACAACAAGTGCAATATATTTATGTCCTTTGGTACACGACGTTTCATCAATTCCGATTACAGCGACATCCGAAAGGTCTTCTCGGGATCGAGCCTCATTGGTATAATGATCCACAACTCTCCAGATTCTTGTATCCTGTTCGTCGATTTTACTGGCAATTTCCGATATCTGCATGTTTTAAGCCATTGTCACAATCATTGCATCTATAAGAAGAGTGAATCCACTGAATTCTCGTGCCCATGGTATTTCTATTTGATGAATACCACATTTCTCACATTCCACCCTTGGAACTCTACAATGCAGGAATGCCTTGTGTTGGAAGAAGCTAAGATGTCTCCATACTTTCTCCTTGGTGTCATAAGCGGGACATTCGGGATTGTTGCATACGGGACACTCGAATTTGGTTCCGGGTGCGAAATCGAGGTAGATATCTATTTGTTTCTCGTCGGGATCGAAATCTATCTTCGTGAGTGTCCATGGATCGTTTATATTCAATGCTCTTCGGAAAAGGTCTTCGTACATCTGATATTCATCTCCTTCTGTGATGATTCGATTGTTGGCGTCGGGGTATTAAAGTACCCATACAAAACAGAGAAGAGCCCATAAGTTTATCGTATGTAGCCAACGGGGTACCTCACGTGATCAATTCGTCCAGTCTGAACTGCTTGTGCTTTTTCACGCCGAAAAACTCGTTTGCAGTACGTCTAACTGCGTCACGATGCTCGTCCGTAGTGTATACCCCCATCCGCCAGTTATCCTGCTGTGCATGACCGATAGCTGCAACGAGGTGCGACACCTCATGGAGGCGCCTGAGCTCTTGATCAACCATGATGCTGGCACCGGTCTCCACGATGTCAGGTGGCTTTGGAATGTCTACCAGGATATATCCGGGATCGATCCCGAGATCGGACGTAAGTTCCGCCTCGATTCTCCTTGTGTTGTTCCGGTGCTTGAGCGTACTTTTGCCCACTTCATCAAACCCGATGTATGTCGCACGCTTAAATAGCCTCCTGTCACGCAGCCGCTCTGCGATCTCGGATGGATACCCGGGATACGAGTGCATCTGCACGAAAAGATCCTGATCGTCCATCGTAGAGAGTTTCTTCGCATCAAACCCATCCTCGATCATGCGTTCGACTGCATGTACACACATCGCCTCTGCAATCCGGGTTACATGGTGGTAATAGACCGTCGGATGCATCATGAACCGTGAGAGTAGCAGCGATTCTGCAGCCCGCACTCCACCGCTGTTGATTACGAGTTTCCCGTCTAAAAACCGCATTTCATGAATCAAGCGAATCAGGTCGACCGAAAGTGGAACGCCAGTGTAATGCGCATCCCTCACAAGGTAATCCATCCGGTCAACATCGATTTCGCTGTTCAAAGCGGCGCCGAGGTTCGTCTCTCCTTTTATGTGACTGGCAACTCTCGAAACGTCAAGCGAGTTCTCCTCAAATATCCTGCCCAGATCCAGATCTTCCTTAATGACATGGTAGATGTCCTCGTGCGACCTTCCGGTATGTCGCTTGATGAGGTTCTCAGTCACATGCGAGAGCGGTCCATGCCCGATGTCATGGAGCAGGGCTGCCACGCGCAGTTCGAGCCGTCCGGTCTCATCATCGATGCGACCTGAAAGCGAGTTTGCAAGATGGTACGTGCCAAGCGAGTGCTCGAATCTGGTGTGATTTGCGCCAGGATATACAAAACTGGTCAATCCGAGCTGCCTGATGCGACGTAATCGCTGCATTGCCGGCGTATCGACCAGCGACAACATTATATCATCCAGTTCGATGTACCCATGAATCGGGTCACGAATCACATTCATTGCTGATTGGTGGTTGTGCATGTTTATATACATATAGCAACAATGCGAAGCTATGCAATGGGATATCCTGTATCGAGGTGTTGTATCTGGGTAAACAGAAAAAGCCAGAAGCACCGATAGGGCGTGTGCGCACCCCGCGCAAGCATGACCGCGAGATTTTGGCAACCGTGGAAAAACTGCTTGGTGCAAACCATCTGAGGGTTAGATGTATCGATGGGACAGTGCGGACTGCCCGGATACCGGGAAGAATGAAGAAGCGGATATGGATTCGTGAAAACGACATTGTTATCATTGTTCCGTGGGATTTCCAGGATGCTAAGGCAGACGTGATCTGGAGATACACCGCGCCACAGGTCGACTGGCTCCGGCGTCGCGGCTACCTCTCATGAGACATTAAGGCATCTCGCACCATGTCGAGACTCCAACTTGAAAAAAAGATAAAGGCGATTGACAGGGATATCGACAAACTTCGGATCAGGACGAAGGATTCAAAAGATTTAAAGTCTCTTGAGGGTGTTTTTGACACTTCCACATTGAAAACGCTATACCATCTTGCAAACAAAGGTTACATCGACGCGCTCGGGGGCGTGATCAGCACGGGCAAGGAGGCGAACATATATCATGCGCGGGGGCGCGAGCGAGAGGTTGCTATAAAGATTTATCGCATCGCTGCGAGTGATTTTCGTGCAATGCAGTCTTATGTGATAGGGGATCCAAGATTTAAGAATGTGAAGCACGATAAACGGAGCATCGTCTTTACATGGACGAAGAAGGAACTGAGGAACTTGAAAAAGGCACATGCCGCGGGAGTGCGCGTGCCAGAACCGTTTGTCTCACGAAACAACGTTCTTCTGATGGAGTTCATCGGGAATGATGAGATTCCCGCGCAGCAACTGCGCATGGTACCATTGACCCCGGATCAGGCGCAGGACATCTTTGATACGACCATTGACTATATCAGGAAATTATATCTGGAAAATCTTGTACATGCCGATCTTAGTGAGTTTAACATCCTCTTGAAGGACTCTGAGGTTGTATTCATCGATATGGGGCAATCGGTGACGTTGGACCATCCGAATGCCATGAAGTTTCTGATGCGGGATATCCACAATACAATCAGGTTCTTCAGGCGCAGGGGTGTGGAGGCAGATGAGGACAGGGTTGTGAAGATGATCCTTGGGTGACCCCTGGCGCTACCAGTTGATATTTTTCATAGTATATATACTATAATACCCAGTCATTTTACACCCCATTCACACCTGCGAAAACGTATATCGCCAGCCCCACCCGGGAGGGCATTTCTTACTCACAAACTCTTCACCAAACTTTTCACAAAAGTTTGATCAAAAACTGGTCTCCGACCCGGGAGGGCATTCATCACCTGGTTACGAAGACATATATCACCAAACCCCACCCGGAGGGCAGTTTTTACTCGATTTTTTGTGAAAAAATCGTGTTTGATCAAAAACTGGCTTCCACCCGGAAGGGCAACCCATGGTGTGAGCCTTTCCACTTACTCATTCACGAAAACGTATATCGTCAGCCCCACCCGGAGGGCAGTTTTTACTCGA
>DAOWIV010000083.1 GCA_030640725.1 Methanosarcinales archaeon
AGTGGATTGTTCTTGCCGGATTTACGATAAGCATATCCCTTGCAGTGCTGATCGTGCTCCTGAATCTCTCGTTCATGTCAGGATATCAGGCATCACAGGCGCAGATCGAGTTTCCGATGTACGAACTCCGTGAACTGCACGACGAGACCTATACAGAGGTTAACATCATCGCCATGCAGGATAACACCACCACCGACGAGACCAATGACACGATGGTGAACTACGGAAACCTGCTCTCCCGGTTGTATGCGTACCGCGGGCAACTGGTGACGACAACGGTGAACACCACCACATCAACGAAAAACGCGACAGCGACATCAAACGCCACAGGGGAGTCCAACGATCTGAACGTCACCACCGTAACGATCGAGATCACCTTCTATGACGGGACCACCGAATACACCGAGCGGTTGAGCAGCAGTACGATCTAAAACTATCAGGGGGAGTAACGATTATGACAGACCTGAAAGATAACCGTGCAGTATCCTTCTCGCTCGAATACATCATGATATCGAGCGTATCGATCATACTATTCCTATCAGTGATAACGTTATCAGGTTCGATACTGCTTGATCTTCCGACCGATGTTGCGACAACACAGCAGTTCAATGATGTGGGAAACGGTATCGGGACCAAGCTGATCATGTTCTACCTGATCGCGCCTGAAAACGGCACGCTGAACACGACGCTTGATATGCCGGCGGCGATCGGCGGACACACATATATGGTGAAGCTATCCGCCACCAATACCACTGACCAGCGGGTAATAATCGATGCGGACGATATCGATCTCAACATATCGTACACAATAAACGGCATCGGTGCATCCATCCCGATCAACGGGGAGACACACAGCGCAAGCGGCAAGCACAGATTATGTTTCAACAATACCTGAGGATAATCACGGTTATGGGGTGGCAAATATGAATAAAAACAAATTGATCCGATCAGACAGCGCTGTTTCAGAGGTGTTGGGATATACGCTTGTATTTGGGATCGTCGTTCTTGCGATCGGGCTGATCTATATGGCTGGCATACCGGCACTGCAATCAACAAAGGATGCGACCCAGTTCAAGAGCGTTGAGCAGGGGTTCATGATCCTCAACACAGATATCCGCAAGGTTGCTCTCGACCAATCGCCGGTCAGGACGACGAAACTTGGCACCGCGGAGGGTGGTATGCTTGCGTCAGATCCAGGGGCATGTAATCTCTCGCTCAAGATATTCGAGAGCGGAAACGAGCAGTTCAATGATACGATAGAACTGGGATGCATCGAATTTGCGAGCGGAGTTGGCTCCATAACATGCGAAAACGGCGCCGTGATCACGAAATACGCGTCCGGGTCGTTTATGGCGGTAAAACCGCGGATGTTTAAGTCAGGTCAGGACCAGATCATGTTTTCGCTGATCAAGGTCAATGATTCGTCCCGGTCTGCCAGCGGCGGCATCTCACAGATCACGATCAGCAATCCGCGGTTTAATGAGAGCCTCTTCAACACTCCAGAGGTCTACGAGAATGGGGAGCTGGAAATCAAGGTCGATAGTGAATACGCTGATTCATGGGCGAGATTTCTGGGTAGCGAGTTTGGTGCGACGTTTTCTAACCAGTCTGCCGATTTAACTTCAACCGGCTGGTGTGACACGATATCTTTTGAGAAGCTCGTGGTTGTCGAGTACGTTGTCAGTGTGGAGGTCTGGTGACAAAGGGCACAATCGCCCGGAATCGCGGCTGGTGCGGCGCATACAACAACGTATAAACATGGAAGCTCAGGCTCAATATGCATAACCTTCCCCCATCCACCTTATTTTGTGAGTCATGGTACGTAAAAGTCTCAGAATTTGACTATCGCACATAAAGTGTTTAAGTCATCCGGCGAAAGAGATGCAACAAGGATCTCACCCATGCAAAAACCACAGGATATGATGATCGGAATGAACGGAAGACCACCGAAGAGGACGATGATCTTATGGATTCCTGGAATATTGTGTGCTATCGCCCAAACGCTGAACGCATATCTCAAGCCCCACCACGACCTTGTTGGAGTGCTGCTGGGAATTGCGTCGACCGGTGTGTGGATAATCCGGGCGATACAGGTGTGGCATCGGGAAATTGTTGAGTTTTGGTTGCGAATACGAGGGAAAGACTATGAGGCGAATTGATCTGGAAACAAACACACGAGCGGAGTTTGGAAATTTTGAGAGGGGGGCAAGTGCGAGGGGCGACAATGCGATACGATAGAATAAAACGTGAGGTGACCCTGAATGAACCATGACCCTGACCCCCACTACGACGTTGCAATCATCGGCGCCGGACCATGTGGTGCAACTGCGGCACGATACGCGGCAGAAGACGCAAGCACAATCCTGATCGACAAGAAAAAGACGATTGGAGCGCCTGTGCAGTGTGCAGGCTTTCTCCCGAAGTACGACGAACTCGAGGAGTTGATGCCGGACGCAGGTCTTCCTGACACATTCCACTATCCTGCGAGCTGCGTCTACACCGAGACAAAATACCAGCGGTTCATTGCGCCGACCGGCGACTCCAAGGAGTTCGATGTCGATGCCAACGTACTCGACCGGAAGCGCTTCGATCAATATCTTGCAGAACGAGCGGTCAGCGCAGGCGCAGATCTTCGCATCGGAACGAGAGTTACCGCAATCGACGGTAAATCAATTGAGATTGCCGGAATGTGGGGCAACCACACCATCACTGCTGATGTGATCATCGGTGCGGACGGACCCTCCTCGATTGTGGCAAAAGCCGCAGGGCTTCCCGGAATCAGGGCAGGGACTGACGATGATCCGATGGGAGTCGCTCACGCCATAGCTTACGACATGACCGGGGTTGAGATCGACAACGAGGCTATCGAGATGCACTTTGGCAGGAACTTTGTGCCGGGCGGGTACGCATGGATCGTGCCGCACGGGGGGACTTCCGCAAACGTCGGGATGGGTATCAGAAAAGCGATGTGCGAGCCCGGTGTTACGTTTCGGGACTATCTGCACCGTTTTATAAAGGAGCATCCGATTGCAAGCGAGAAATTGAAGGGAGGGAAGGTTACATCCGTTATCGCGGGAATGGTTCCGGTTGGGGGCGCTCCTGCGAAGACCTGTGCAGGGAACATCATGATCGCGGGTGATGCCGCCGGGCACCTGATTGCGACAAACGGCGGCGGGATCCCGACTGCGATGGTTGCAGGGAAGATTGCGGGCGAGACTGCGGCGGACGTTGTGAACGGCAGATGTGCAATCGAGGAGTACGAGTCAAGGTGGCGTAGCGAGATCGGGATGCAGATTACGACATCGGTCTATGTGCGGAAGCTGATGGATGGCATGATGCGGTCAGATTCGATGATGACTGCGGTCATGAACATGATCTCGCCAGCCCACATGAAGGCGCTCCAGCGGGGGCAGCTTCCTGATGCTGTGAAGCGGCTGCTTAAGGGGATGCAGAGGCGGATGGGGTGAAACATAGCCACCATGGGGAAGAAAAGGTGTAAAAGCGAATCCGGAGGCGTCGGGGTATGAGTTCTGACATGATAAAACGGCTGAGTTACGCAGAATTCCTCAATGAACTGAAAGAACGTATCCGAACCGCCCAGAATAAGGCGGTACTCTCGATCAATGCGGAATTAATCTCTCTTTACTGGGATATCGGCAGACGCATTGTCGAGAGTCAAGAGAAGAGTGCTTGGGGAAAAGGCGTGGTCGAGCAATTAGCAGGAGATTTGCGGCGAGAGTTCCCTGACGTGAAAGGGTTTTCTGCCAGGAACCTGTGGGACATGCGACGATTCTATCTGGCTTATAATGACCATCCAAATCTGCGACAGGCTGTCGCAGAAATTCCATGGGGACACAATCGCCATCATCAACAAAGTAAAAGACCCCTCCCAAAGACAGTGGTATGTTCACCCGACGACCCCAAATGGATGGTCGAGGAACGTGCTTGTCCACCAGATAGAGAGCGATCTCTGTGGAAGGCAGGCTGCTGCCATCAAAACAACCAATTTTTCGGAGACGCTTCCATCTCCTCAATCGGAGTTGATGGAACAGACGATCAAGGACCCATACATCTTCGACTTCATCACGATCGGGAAGGATGCGAAGGAGCGGGAGCTTGAAAAGGCGCTGATAGAGAAGATCAGGGATTTCCTGCTCGAACTGGGTATGGGATTTGCATTTATGGGGAGCCAGTACCATCTGGAAGTGGATGGGCGGGATTTCTATCTCGACCTGCTCTTTTACCATCATCGCTTGAGGTGTCTCGTTGCCATTGACCTGAAAATGACCGATTTCATGCCTGAATACGCCGGAAAGATGAACTTCTACCTCTCCGCGCTGGACGAGATGGTGCGACACCTGGATGACCAGCCTTCTGTTGGGATTATATTGTGCAAGAGCAAAAGTGGGCTTGTTGCCGAGTATTCACTGAGGGATATGAGCAAACCGATTGGTGTATCCGAATATCGGCTCACCTCCAGACTGCCTGATGGGTTAAG
>DAOWIV010000272.1 GCA_030640725.1 Methanosarcinales archaeon
GTGATGTGATGTGCATCTCCGGATGTATAACCGGAATCGACCCAAACCCGCCAAATCCACTCGTTGGAGATGTTGTAGGCACATCCGGAGCCCCTGAGGGTGATGGTACTGTGGACCTGATGGATGCATTGTACATAGCAAGGTGTGAGGCTGGCTTGGAGAGCGAGCCTTAACCTCTCCCTCTTTTTATTTTTTTAATGCTATGTCCGGATGGGTAAGACTGATCTGCTTGAGCGTGATCGTGTTTCTCTCGATACCGCCGGTACCTGCCACAACCATCAGCATCGCTGATTTTGATGTTGAATCCGGCAGCACGATCACAGCACCCATCCGGATCACCAATGCAATGATCCTGGGCGGCTGCGAGATCAATATCACATATAACTCCTCGGTTGTCTATATGAGCGGTGTCACACCGGGGGATATGGATTTGCTCGCATACAACATCGACAACGAGTCTGGATGGGTGTACGTGAATGCGATCAACGTATCAGGACAGAACGGCGATGCAACCTTCGCGTGTATCAATCTCACTGCGGTGGGGGATGTGGCAGATGTGAGCCCACTGAACATCACAACCGCTACCCTATTCGACATAGACTACAACGAAATATCATATATGGTGTGCAATGGATCGTTTACAGTCCTGCCGCCGGGTGTTGCCATCATCAGCATCGGAAACGGCATCGGTAACATGACCCTGCCGATCGCAATCGAAGACGGTGTGAACGTGGGCGCATGTGACATAACGCTCTTGTTCAATGCGTCGGTTGTGAATGTGACCGACGTAACAGGCGGAGATATGGACGTCACCATGGCAAACCTTGAGCACGTACATGAGGGGTTCGTGCGCATCGGTACATACCAGACCGATAACCCGGGACTGAGCGGAAACATCACATTCGCAAATGTCACGTTCGAACCGGTTGGGAGCAGCGGCGATACATGTTCCTTGAACCTGAGCGTGACCACGTTTAAGGATGCAACCCCTGAGGGCAAGGAGATTCTATATATCGTGCACAACGGAACATATACCGCAGCGCTGAACGGTGATGTCAATGGTGATAGCGTGGTAGACATCCACGATGCCATGTATCTTGCAAAGCACATACTTGGCAAGTCAGGATACGAGTGGATAATCGTTGAGGCGGCAGAGGTAGATGGCAGTGGCGAAGTGGATATCGCTGATGCCATGTATCTGGCGAAGCATGTGCTTGGGATCGCTGGATTTGAGGAACTGAGGTGATGATCGACATCACCTTCTTTTTATTATTTTTATAATATCCACTGGCTTGCAGGTGGACGGATGGCACCTTTCGATAGGTGGTGTTACGTATTTTGTAGCGATAAATGTATTTTAATATGAACATAGATGATCGAAACGAAATGTTTAAGTATGATGGAGATTTGTTACTGATAACCATAGAAGTATAACAAACTAACTTGATATTTGTGAAATTTGTAATTGAATACAATTACGTTCACAGGATGCGTACATGAAAAAAATAAAACATCTGATGAAACTCATTTCAATCATCCTATTATTTACAATTCCTGCATCATGTGATTTGGTCAATGAGTTAATCATCATTGAAAACGCTGTAAACGTCGGCGCTGTTGACGTAACAATCACATGTGACAAATTGGTGAATGTCACAAACGTAACCGATGGGAACTTCGATGTCACCATGGCAAACGAAAATAACACATCGCTCGAATGGGTGCGCATCGGCGCGTTTCAGACGGACAACCCGGGACTGAACGGGCGCATCATCCTCGCCAATGTTACGTTCAATAAAACTGCTGGCGACAACCGCGATATCTGCTCATTAATCGAGATTACCGTAACCACGCTCAAGGATGCAACTCCGCAAGGCAAGCCGATTCTTCCATATACTGTTGAGGGCTGTACAATCGTAGTATCGGCACCACCCGCAGCAACGCCTACAGATTCCAGCGATGATAAAGATTCCGGTGGCGGTGGCATGATCCATACACCGACGCCAGCACCAATTCCATCAGCATTCCCTGCAGCACCATCTGTTGCGGCAACACCAGCCAAAGAGGAGATGCTCGCCAACACAACCGCGCCAACACCTGAAAAGGTAACAGCATTCCGCACAGAGCCGTCATCGCTACCTCCACCGGTGCTCTCACCAATCGCCGGAATAGTCATCGTGGTGATCGCCGCAATCCTCGGGGTCATCAGGGTGATCGGCATCACAGCACAGACAAGGGATGAAACGTACGCTGAAGCGATCGCATCGATAAAGCAGGCAGAATGTATGCGGGCGATCGCTGCGATCTTCGGGATCGTCGTTGTTGCGGTCGTCGCAATCATCGGGATACTGCTGATGTGAATCGCATCAGACACTGATCTGTGTATTAGCCAGACCGATTGCATCCAGATAACCGATGGAATTCACCAGAAGTTGGAGGACGGCTCTCTTTTTTCGAAATACGTTGCTCTTGGTTCGTCCTGCGCTCGCTAACTCACAGTTCCGCCCCTCGGAATACGAATCGATAAGAAGTGTAAAAGACGATGTGCATACCGTCTTCATCACGTTTTTTCAGGGTTTTGTACGATAACGCATCTATCACTCTTTCATATCATCTATGAGATCAAGCTCACGAAATATTCTTGATTTGTTGATGACCGTTTACGTATAGAATACAGTCTAATGCGGTTTTGCTGAACCCGTCTACAGTGGAAAGATAATTTCCCTGATCCCGGCAGCGATAAATCATCAATATCTCTACAATCGCTGATGGAGATAAGTAGTCTGGTGCAACTGATTCTCCACTACAGTGCCATCAAAAATTAGCGAACCGCCGTGGGAAATGTGTTTGATAATATGGTTGTGTTGGTATTGGTATCGTGTGGAACCGGGAATTATTCTCCTATTGTTCTGCTGAATTGGTGGTGCTGTGTGGAGGCAGGGAGTGCATGATTCTTGCAGGGTGTGCTGTTCGCAACAAAACATTTATCCATTGTCACAAAAGATGCGGTGACAGATGAAGATCGGCGTCATTGCGATTCAGGGAAATGTGGCAGAGCACGCCCACGCGCTTAAGCGTGCGCTTGCTGAGCGGGGTGATCACGGCGAGATTATCCTGATCAAACATGATGGGCTTGTTTTGGACTGTGACGCCATCGTGCTGCCCGGCGGGGAGAGCACCACGCTTGCACGGCTTATATGGAAGGAAGGCATCGCCACCGAGATTAAGGATGCGGTTAAATCCGGTGTCCCGGTGCTTGGCACCTGCGCAGGGCTTGTGCTGCTTGCAAAACACGGTGACGAGGAAATAGCGCAAACAAAACAGCGTTTACTCGACATAATGGATATCGAGGTCAAAAGGAACGCTTTTGGGCGGCAGTACGACTCATTCGAGACATCTATTGATATTTCAGGTATCGGGGACGGGTTTCCTGCGATCTTTATCCGTGCGCCTGCAATCACGCGATGTGGCGACGGGGTCTCTGCGCTTGCATGGATCGACGATTATGTGGTTGCCGCACAACAGGGCAGTGCGCTTGCGCTTGCATTCCATCCCGAGATGGTGCATGATACGCGAGTGCACCAGTATTTTATAGATATGATCTGATACCGGATCTGTTATGCAAGACTTTTCCTGAGGTCTCGAACTGCTCGGGTGTGGCGCTGATCCGGGGGGCTACAAAAGCGAAAAATACAGAAGGGAAAACTTTTAGGATATCTGCCAGCTACCTATATCTTAATCGTGGAATGCCCCATGACCCAAAACCGCGGGGCGCAGCGGCGGGGCTGGAGATAAAGATGTCAGGAAACACATTCGGAACGATATTTCGCATAACAACATGGGGCGAGAGCCACGGACCTGCGGTCGGCGTCGTCGTTGATGGCTGCCCGCCGGGTATGCCGCTTGCAGAGGCAGATGTCCAGAAGGATCTCGACCGCCGCCGTCCCGGACAGAGTGATATCTCGACGCCCCGGAAGGAAGCGGACGTTGTCACCATCCTTTCAGGGGTTTTTGAGGGAAAAACAACCGGCACGCCCATCTCGATGATCGTCCGGAACAAAAACGTCGATTCATCTCCTTACGAGGAGTTGCGGCACACGCCACGCCCGGGACATGCCGATTACCCTTATGAGGTTAAGTACGGAATCAGGGATTATCGCGGCGGCGGGCGCGCGTCTGCACGCGAGACCGTTGGACGGGTGGCTGCAGGAGCGGTTGCTAGAAAGATGCTTGCCGAACGCGGCATCGATGTGATCGCACACGTCATCGAACTTGGTGGAATCCGGAGCGCGGATTGCGAGACTGCGCCATCCGGGATATATGATGCACATAAGATTTCTGAGATGAAACAACGGATCGATGCGTCTCCGCTTCGGTGTGTGGATCCTGATGCAGGCGCTGCAATGCTTGAACTGGTGCATAGGGCGCGCGAGGAGGGGAATAGTATCGGCGGCATCGTCGAGATCATAGCAACCCGCATTCCGGCTGGCATCGGGGAACCGGTCTTTGATAAGCTTGATGCGGATCTCGCAAAAGCCCTGATGAGTATCGGCGCGGTGAAAGGCGTCGAGATCGGGGCTGGCTTTCGATGCGCGAGGATGAGGGGCAGTGAAATGAACGACGCATTCGGGATTTCAGACGCTGACGAGGCTGTGACGCCTGAAACGAACAATGCCGGGGGCATCCTTGGCGGGCTTGCGACCGGTGCCCCGATCGTGTGCAGGATCGCGGTCAAGCCAACGCCCTCCATCGCCATGCCCCAGAAGACTGTCGATCTGCGGACGATGAGCGGGGCAGAGATTACGATAAAAGGACGCCACGACCCGACAATCCCGCCCAGGATTGTTCCGGTTGCCGAGGCGATGGTTGCCATCGTGCTGGCAGATCACCTGCTGCGAGATTCGAGCACCAAACTTATATACCCCGAACGATGATAGCACATCCGATGGGCTCGTAGCTCAGTCAGGCAGAGCGGTGGGCTCTTAACCCATTCGCCAAGGGTTCAAATCCCTTCGAGCCCGTTTTGGTCCATCGAGTATAGCATCAGGGTGGTGAAAGCCGTGGTAGCAATTACCAAACCCGCAATAAACGAACTGAAAACCATCATCGAAGCCGAAAACATGGTAAACCGCGCCGATTATGGTCTGCGCATTTACGTGGCAGGGATAAATGATCGGGGCGTGACTTATGGTCTTGAACTTGGTGATCTCCAGCGCGACCGTGATGTTGTGCTCGATCTCGGCGGAATAAACACGTTCATCGACCAAAAAATCGAACCGTCGCTCAGGAGCATCGTGATCGATTTTGTTGAGAATGGAGGGAGTCGTGGATTCGTGATCAACCAGCCAACATGCTGTAACTGTAGTTAACGACAACCTGGAAATCCATGGATATTTCACTGTGAATTTTAAATTGTGTAAGAGTGAATATGATATAATTTGGTGACAGAAAATCACTGACTGCCCGCACCTTTCTTCATCCGTCTGCGATGCCTCATATCCATCCTCGCACGCATAGCCCCTTGCCCCTGCTCCTTTCGCGCCGCTAACGCACGGCTGCCGATTCGCTCACGGTCCACCGTATACAGTTCAAAGGTCGGGATGATCGTCCTGACCACCGGCACATCAATCCATGGCTGGGACAGGTCAACGACGATTGCGTATGACGCTACATCGCGGAGTCTCTCTGTGATCGCCTCGATATCCTTTGCAGGCGTGTTTGACGAGAGATCAGGAATCTTCGCAAGCTCGATGGTCTCGCCGTCCGCGTACCAGAATTTGTTCATCCGTTTCATGCGCTCGTACCCGGCACCCTTGACAAATCCGGTCCGATTCTGCACATCCTCCCGCGCACCCGATATCTGCGACAGCCTGAACTGCGCAGCCTCCGTAAGCGCACGATAAACCGCGTGTGTCGGGTTGAGATGCGCACCCGCGCCCATCACCAGCATCGTCGGGTCACGGGTCTTGATATCGTCGAGCACCGCAACCACGACCGCGATCTCTGTTACCGAGGGTAGAAGCCATAATTTTACAGGGATACCAGCCTCCTCGAACGTGTTTTTCAGATTGTAGACCACGCCGTCGTCTTCATGCAGAATAACCTCCCTGCCCGTGTTCCGTGAATATTCGGTTATGCTCAGGGCGTCCCGCTCGATCACCTCGAGCAACCCGTGCACGATGGCTTCCTCGATCGTGTTGCCAGAGGCAAGCCCGTTTGTATTGCTACGAAATAGAAACATTCCGCGGGTGTAGGGGTGGTATACCGCGTTGGATGGTACAAGCACCTCGCTCTCACTCAACATGTCCCCCCCGGGCGTCCATTCGAGTTTCGTGTCGTCCGGAAGCGGTTCCGGGAGAAACAGTGTTGCAGGGTCGATCGCATTGTTCCCCCCCAGGTTTTCATAAGAATCGGTGAGTCTATCGACATCAAACGTTTTATCTTTGAAATCGGCATTTGTTTCGGGTATCTCGGCAAAACATCGCTCAACAGACTCCATTATCGCAGATATCCGCGCATGAATGGGGGTTGCGCCCTTGCCTGAATACACAGTTATCGCACCACAACCGGCACTTGGTCTATTTGCTGCGATCACAGGAATCCCGACCCTGTCAAGATGCGTGATGTCGGTAAGTTCGGTCACCCCGATATCAGGAAGGAGTCTCCCAACATTGGAGAGCGTTGTCTCGTAATCGAGCACCCGCTGGGTACCCGGCTGGTATTTGATCTCATGGTTGATTTTTAGCTGCATGGTTTTTTCATCTCGGGTGGGGTCACTTATTAATGCAACCCAATGGCGCGCAAGTCGCATTAAACTCCGCCCATGAACCAACCGTCCGTGATGGGGTGCAAAAAGGTTTACTATGGGAGGGGTTCTATCCTGATGTGCATACCGGGGCACTGCTCCGGAGGTTTCCCGTCAGGAAGGCAGTGCTTGTGACCGAGGCGATTGAAATGAATGAAACTACAAAACATCTTGTGTCAGGACTTTGCATGGCGATTGCGTTGCTTGGTATTATTGTGGGTGGAGCCTCGGCAGCACTCTGCCCCCCTGCGGCCATTGAGACCTCACCCTCGGCTCCCTCTCCAGTAAATGGAGAGGGACGGAGTGAGGTAGCAATCCGTTTTGGGCTGGCCGCTATCAAGAATGTCGGCCGCTCACCTATTGGGTCTATCTTATCTGCCCGTAGCCAAGAGGGTCCTTTTAAATCCGTAGAAGACTTCTGCCATCGAGTTGATTTGCGCAA
>DAOWIV010000176.1 GCA_030640725.1 Methanosarcinales archaeon
ACTGCCCTTGCCGGGTTCACTCTCAACCCGGATCTCGCCGCCGTGCAGTTCCACAAACCGTTTGACAAGAGAAAGACCCAGGCCCGTTCCGCCGTATTCCCGAGAGGTAGATGAGTCCGCCTGTACAAAGGGCTGGAACAGTTTTTTGACAGCTTCTGCCGGGATCCCGATTCCTGTGTCCGTGACCGTAATCCGTGCCATATCCTCACAACGCCGCGCATCTACAGCGACTGACCCACCATCCGGTGTAAACTTGATGGCGTTGTTCAAAAGGTTGTAGAGTATCTGTTTGAATTTGCGCACGTCTGCATGGATCGTAGAAAGCTCCGGTTCGACTGTGACGCCGATCGTAGTATTTTTCTTCGATGCGATGGGCGCAACCAATGTCTTTACCTCGTCAAGCGCATCAGAGACTGAAAAATCCTCGTAGTCAAGTTCCATCTTTCCAGCTTCGACTTTTGAGAGGTCGAGTATGTCATTTATGAGTTGCAGGAGATGCCTGCCGCTTGAGCGGATGTTGTTTACGTATTTAGACTGCTTTTCATTGATAGGACCGAACGTCTCATCGTGCAGTATCTCTGAAAAACCCAGAATGGAATTCAGCGGAGTTCTCAGTTCATGGCTCATATTGGCAAGGAACTCGGATTTCATTCTGCTGGCTGCTTCGAGTTCCCGTGATGTTATCTCAAGCTCATCACGCTGATTCATTAACGTGACTGCCATCTCCTGCGTCCGTACGTAGGCTTTTGCATTATGGACCGCTACTGCATGCTCATCAACGACGCGTTTTATAAATGTTAGCAGATCAGATGTGACCTCACCGAGATGGCAGGTCACAACAACTCCCAATAACCGGTCCTTAAAGATTATCGGCGTGCTGACGATCGCCTTTGGAGGAACTTCGCAGAGCCCGGCTTCCATTCTGTAGATGGTATCTGCCGGAACATCAGTCACCACAACCATCTTCTTCTCCGCGGCAGTCTCGCCAGGAATCCCTTCACCAAGAGCAAACTCCCGCTCAGAGACCGCCTTTTCCGCACCTCTGATAACCGCCGGTTCAAGTATCTTACGCTTGGAGTTGTAGAGATAGACAACACCTACAGGCGAACCTGTGTACTCCATGAGGCTTTTCAGACCCGCGGTGAGGATGATAGTTACGTCCAGGGTCTTGCTGAGCGTTTGGAGGATGTGGGTGTACGCCACATCCATCGCCTGCCTCTTCTTCAGTTGTTCCTCAGCAGCTTTCCGCTCGATATTCTCACTTTCCGATCTTCTGACGGCTTCGGAGAGTTTCTTTGTCCTCTCCTCCACCTTCTCTTTCAGGTTGTATTGGGATTCCTTTAGTTCAGCGCTCATCAGATTGAACTCATCTGCAAACAACTCTATCTCATCGCCGGTTGTGATGTCAATCTTGTGATCCAGATTGCCGCTTCGTATCTCTCTTACACCATGCTGCAGGTCTGAAATTGGTTTTGTTATCGTTCCTGTCACTATGATTGCGACCGCCATAGCCATCATCAGAAGAGCAACAATTGCCAATAACATCGCATTGGTCAACTTCGTAATTGGTGCAAACGCTTCTTCTTCGCTTATCTCTGCAATCAGGCAGCATCCTATCTCTGGTATGTGCGTATGAATCCTGAGAACGTTCGTGCCCAGATAATTCCTGGTTAAAACTGCTTCTCCGTGACACTCCCCTGTGTGTGCATGTTCCAGATCAACCTTCTGTTTCAGGAATGTATCATCTGTAAACCTCGAGGGCGTTATCATATAGCCGTCTTTGTTTATGAGATATATCTCTCCGGTTTCCCCAAGACCCGTTCTGTCTGTTGCGATCTTAAATAATTCACTTTCCATATCAAAAAATACCACACAAACCCCTGAGAATTCGTTGTTCAACATAATCGGTATCGATACACACATAGCGATGCTTTCGGTGAATTCGGAAAAACGGATATCTCCGATGTAAGCCCCGGTTCCCATGTTATGGAAGATATCATCAGTGCTTCTGTCAAGTCCGACATCCGTATGGCTGGAGGCGATTACTGTGCCGTTTTTATCCAGTATTTTAATCCGGGAGATCTCGTCATAAGCTTGTATTGTGCTTTCTATCCTTCTGTTAGCCTGCTCCATTCTCCACGTATAATCTTTGCTTTCATCTACCACATCCCTGAAGGCATTTCCCACCGCGAGCGTTTCAGTAGTCTGTTCATACCCCTTCAGAACCGTTTCGATATGCTCCGTTCTCGATTGTGCAGTAGTCTCCAGATGCTCGTATATCTCTTGCTCCACGATGTCTCGGGAGAGGCTGTGATCGACCATGATGGCAACCATACCGACCAGCAGGATGAACGAGATCAGGATGGTAATGATTTTTGTCCGGATTTTCATAGTTATTCTGTTTTACTCCCGGGTTTGCGGAGTTTGATACCATCTGATGTTATATCGAAGAGAGACAATTCCAGCGAGAGTTTAGTGCTGCGCATCTTTGGAATGCTGATATATCGCTCAATCTTCTCGGTGTAGGGGTTTTCCTTCACCAGAAGCCGGACTGATCCGTATACCGAATAATCGGCTATCCGGTTGGTCATGTCATACGCGGACTCGTCCATGACAAAGATGGTTGTGCAGCCTTTTCTGTTGAGGGTGTAATTCAATGCATCAAACTGGTCTCTGAAATCCTGAACCGTCATACTGAGGGTAAAGACACCAACATCATCGATGACAACGATGTCCGTACAATCCGGCACCAGATCGGCAAGCAGGATGAGATCGATCCCAAGCCCATCCTGCGTAAACCCCAACTTCGCAGCCTGTTCTGCTATTTTTGAACGACTTTCGAGCACCCGCTCAATTGTAAGCTGTCCGCTGTTATAGTACCCCCCAAGATCAAGCCCGAGCATATCCGCCTGCAGGAGAATGTCTTCCGGAGTCTCTTCTGTTGCAACCATCATACATTTCATGCCATCCATGCAGGACCTCTGGAGCAGGTGAAGTCCGAAGATGGTCTTTCCTGACCCGGCGGTGCCTGTTACCAGTATTGCCTTGCCCATCGGGTAGCCCCCACCCAATTTTGCATTCAGGTCATCTATCCCTGTTGAAACTCGTTTCATTTACCTTTTCCTCCTGTTTATCAGGCTTTTGATCCCGATTTGCGGAATTTGATACCTTCTGATGTTATATCGAAGACAGCCAGATCCAGTGAGATCTTAGTGCTACGCATCTTTGGGATATCCAGATACCGCTCCCGCACACCCGTGTACGGGTTCTCTTTTACCATGAGTTTGATGGAACCGTAAGCCGAGTACTCTGAAACCTCATGGGTCAGTTTGTAAGCGGCTTCGTCCATGATGAAGAGCGTGGTGCAACCCTTGCCTGCAAGCATCCGGTTTATCGTGTCGATTCTGTCCCTGAACTCCTTGACACTCAGATCCAGCGCAAAGACCCCCATGTTGTCGATTACCACCACATCAGTATCATCAGGCACCAGTTTTACCTGCTTGAGTATATCCACGTCGATCATCTTGGATCCAAACCCAAATTCTGCCGCCTGCTCAACATTATATGTTCTTGTCTCAAAGACGCGCTTTACCGTAAGCTGTCCACTATCAAGATAGGGTCTCAGATCAAGCCCGAGCATCTCTGCCTGCACAAGAAGATCCTCTGGCGACTCCTCTGTTGCGATATGTACACATTTCCTGCCATCGATGCAGGACCTCCGGAGGAAGTGCAGCCCAAAAATCGTCTTCCCGGTACCTGATGCGCCGGTTACCAGTATTACCTTGCCTATAGGGTAGCCCCCCTCCAGTTTCACGTCCAGTTCAGAGATTCCTGTTGATATGCGCTCCATTTATTCACCCCGGGCCCCATGAGTTGCATGCGGTAAATGTCCCTGATTAATATCTTGGGTGATGGCATATAAATATGTTTCGCAGAGCAGTATGACACTTTTAATTTTTTCGGGTCGAGTCGGAAAATATAATGAACCGCAGATAAACGCAGATTTGTTAAACCTTGGTATCTGCGTAAATCTCGCGTGCATCCGCGGTTAATAGAACTAAGGAGAGGAATGATGATCGGAAAGTAGTAAAAAGTCACTATAATTTAGATATTTCTCATTTACTTTATTTATTAGTGAGATCTGTGCAACGCGAATTACCAAAGAGCCATTTTTTATCCGATATTATGCGATGTACTTTTCAGATAAAAGTCTCATCCAAAAGTTTAGCTCTATACGTTGGATTCATTATAGCTTCGTAAACAATTGGTTCATGATATCGCTTAAATCCGGATATTTTACCACGTTCTAACTCTGATAACACTGCTTTTTTCCAATGAGTTTTTATATTTTCATGAAACTTAATTCTATCTGTTCTTTCAAAGACTAACCAACGTGCCTCACGTAT
>DAOWIV010000226.1 GCA_030640725.1 Methanosarcinales archaeon
ATACAGTGGGACTGGACCAATCCACCCGATCCTGATTTCAACCACACCGAGATTTATATCAACGGAGTGTTCAAAGCCGATGTCTACGCACCAGGTCATGCCTACGACGCAACCGGTCTGAATCCGGAGACAATATACAAGATCGGAACAAGAACGGTCGATGATTCGGGAAACGTCAACACTACATGGGTGAAAGATACTGCAATAACATGCTCCACAGATGACTATTTCGTGTATGGCAGGCACCCCGTGTCAGGATATGCCGTTGATGGATGCAAGATAAATGACACTGCCGGTCTATTATACGTTGACAATGGCGGAGTCTGCTATATCTATCAAGTTACCATTCCACCGGGATCCGATCCAAACAAACATCCACTCAACCCGATCGATCCGGGTCCGATGGCTCCGAGGAGTTTTACCTTGGTTGGAACCCATAACTTCGCAGCCGACTGTGGTTGGTCGAAATCTCACAAAAGTGAGTTTTATGTGGACGGGAGTTACATCTACTATGGGGCGTACTCTGGGATTGAAAAATGGGTCAAGAATGCCAATGGTAGCTTCGGGGCATATCTTGGAAAAGTGACCGACAAAGATGGGAACCCCATTCCGGGTAATAAAGACGAGACCTTTGCTTACGATGCTGCTAACAACATCTGGTATAGTTGCAGCCGAGGGCGAACTGTCCACAGTTTTGACGCCGACGTTGATACCACATGGAAGACTGAATTCAAATATCCAAATTATTCTGGTGGTCACCATGATGGAATGGAGTTCGCAAGCGGTTATCTCTGGATATCTGATATGACATCGGACTATATCGGGCAGTGGCAGTACACAGGCACCGGACCTTACAACGGTTGGAATGAAACATATCGTTACAGCTATACATACGGGCAAGATGTTGAGGGCATGGGCTTTGAGCCATTTGGTCATCTCTGGATCACCAGTGGTTCTGAGTTATACGAAGTTGGCGGTGGAAGAATAGCGATAGTACTGACATTCGAGTCCGCGAACTTAACGGGGATAAAATGTGACAACTTTACGGCTGGTGAAACAGTCTATGCGATAGGCAGCGGGCTCACACCAAACACCACCTACAATATACATGTCGTCACCGACACAACATGGACTGATGGAATGTCCATACCATCTCGTGTTCCAGGCACTGCAATAACTGTAACCACAGATGGAACTGGAAGCATTCCAACAGGAACCTCGGTCTGGACTAATTCTATAGCCGGCGATTACGATATGGTTGTGGACGTGGATGCAAATGGATTGTACGATACCGGAATTGACGGCTTGGATGACATGGATGCTGGTAGTGCAGGCTTCATCGTAATATCGGGACCCGTATCAACGCCACCCTCGGTCTACTCATCCACCGCCACCGGCGCACCCAAGGACACATACCGCACGAACGAAGACGTATACGCCACAGGATCAGGCTTCGCCGCAGGCACGAACGTGAACATCCACGTGGTCAATGATCAGGATTGGGACGACGGCGATCCGATTCCGCAGGATGTCACAGGCTCGGTCGAGACCGTAACAGTGAATAATGGCGATATAGCCCCGGTGCTCACCTGGCACGCCCCGCTTGCACCCGGCAGCTACGATATCGTGGTCGATGCGAACCGAAACGGCGTCTACGACGCGGCAACGGATGGGCTGGACAGCGGATCGCCCGGCTTCATTGTGATCACAAGCCCGCCTCCGACGCCGCCAACAGATGTTCCGGCACTGACGCCGCCCGGAATCATCGCCCTGATCGGCTTGCTGTGTGTTGTCGGTGCGAGCAGGATCAGAAGGAGGTTCAACTAAAACCTCCTCTTTATCGAACATTCACAGGTAGCTCGAAGCCCAATTTACATTTGCCGGGTGGGCACCACGTTTTTCAACCGCCAGAACAAATTAAAGAGTCTCACACCCGTTTTCAGGGTCTTTAAAACACCCGGGGACTTTTCAGATAGTGCATAGCGGACGTTTGAGCGATACATCACAGCCCCTGCCCCCCTGACGTCTCCGGCGTTCCCAATTGCTCAACATAAGGAAAGTATAAAAGCAAACCCCACCCGAAGGGCAGTTTTTGATAAAACTTTTGTGAAAAGTTTTCTCGATAACTTTACAGTCTCCCCACCAGAATACCGGTGCATGAAACTTGTGGTCGGAATCACGGGCGCATCAGGTGTATCGTATGGAATACGCCTCCTGGAGGTTTTGCAGGGCAGAGCGGACACATACCTGATCCTCACGAGCGCAGCGCGCCAGATCATCGAGATTGAATCAAATATTAGCATCCATGCGGTCGAATCGCTCGCTACCAGCGTTCTGGGCGAATATGATTTCGCAGCACCTGTTGCGAGCGGATCACACCTCTTTGATGGCATGGTGGTCGTGCCGTGCAGCATGAAAACGCTTGGGAGTGTGGCAAACGGCATATCCGATACTCTGGTCGCAAGAACTGCCGATGTCTGCCTCAAGGAGGGCAGAAAGCTGATTTTAGTCCCGAGAGAGACCCCTCTCAGCCTGATTCACATCGAGAACATGTTGCGTGCAAAACGCGCCGGTGCGGTGATCCTTCCGGCGTGCCCGGGATTCTACCAGAAGCCAGAGACCATCGAGGATCTGATCGATATCATCGTCGGGCGGATACTGGACCAGATCGGTATCGAGCATGAGCTGTATGAACGGTGGGATTGATTAATACTCGATCAAAACCATATTTATATCATGTCCAGCAATTTCGAGCAAATATACGCAGAGCATCCGGAATGGTTTGGTGAATGGTATGAGCCGGTAACGCTCCTGATTCTTCTGATTGCGCTGGTGTTTATAATTCCTTACATATACATCGAACTGTTTGAAGAATACGTGAAGCAGCTTTTTGGCAAAAAGAGATAGGTGGTGCGAACCATCAGGATTACACGCCTTACATCAGGATGCGAAGTCATTGATGATCTGCTTGGCGGTGGATTTGAGAATGGCGTGGTAACGCAACTGTTCGGTGCTCCCGGAACTGGTAAGACGAATATATGCCTTCAACTGATCATAGAGTGCGTGAAAAGTGGAAAGAAGGTTGTGTTCATCGATTCTGAGGGATTTTCCCCGGAACGGTTCGAACAGATCGCTGGCAGCGACGCGTCAATTATTGCAAAGGACGTGATCGTATATGAACCGATGGGTCTTGATCAACAGTACTCATCCATAAAAGAACTCGATAAGATCGTCAAAGAGAACGTGGGGCTCATCGTGCTTGACTCTGCCACCACGTTCTACCGGCTTGCGCTCGAAAACGGGGATAATATGTCGCTGCGCCGGGTGCTCGCAAATCAGGTTGCGCACCTGCACAGAATCGCACGAAAGTACGATATTGCGGTCGTGATCACCAATCAGGTCTACACAGACATCGATTCGGACGAATTGTGCGCGGTTGGTGGAACCATGGTCGAACACCTCTCGAAGGCGATCATCAGGCTCGAGCATCTCGGCACAGGCAGGCGCCGGGCAACCATCCGGAAGCACCGGTCAAGACCTGAGGGCGTCTCCTGCGAGTTCCTGATCACCCAGCAGGGGGTGCAATAATAGCACAATGATCGATGCTGTAAGCCTGATACGGACGATCGGAATGATCGTGGCAGGCGTGGTGCTTGCAAGCATCATCGTCGAGACCAACATCCTTGCCAGATTCAGGGCGTTCACAGCAGGGTTCTGCAGGATATCGAACCTGTCGCACGGGTCCGTGACATCGCTCCTTGCATGTGTCATGAGTTCGACTGGCGGGAAGTCGATGCTTGCCGAATTCTACAACAGGGGCGAGGTTGGCAGGACAGAGACCACGCTAACCATCCTGATGAGCACGTTTCCGGTCGTGGTCGGCGAATCGCTCTTCAGGATACATGCCCCGATCGCAATCGTGCTGCTCGGACCTGCCGTCGGCGGGATCTATGTCGGGCTTACGCTCTTCTCTGCCTTCTTGCAGACTGCTGGCGCGCTGATCGTCGCAAGGATCGTGCTTCCGAAGACAGAGTGCGATCTTAAAGAGGAAATTCCGTTAAAGCATGAATCAATCGAATTTAACCGGAAAACCGTCTCAATCGGGATAAAACATGCGTATCCGATGCTCAAGAAGCTTGTTCCGATCCTGGTCGTCTCTATGCTCGTAATCGGGGTGTTGCTCGATCTTGGCGCAGGCATTTACATCGCGGGAGCGTTCGCACCGATCCTGAACCTTCTGGGTCTGCCAGGCGAGGTCATCTACACGCTGATCGCACAGTTCATGCACTTCACCGCAGGCTATGCAACGATGCATACGCTGCTGCTGGAGGGGGTCGTCACCGAAAAACAGGCAATTCTAACGCTTCTCGTTGGAAGCATGGTTGTCATAACGATGATATACGTAAAATACAGCTTTTCAATGTATGTCTCGCTATTCGGTAAATTTGGAGTGACGATCACCGCGATCCATTATCTTTCCAGCATGATCGCAAAGATCATCACGATTCTGGTGGTGGTAGTCTGGTATTGATTCCTGTGTCAAATACTAACGAGATGATGCCAACATTTTATAATGATCAGACGGAGGTGTGACACCACGAAGAACATGAAAACAAGATGATCATGCCCCATAGGGTGGCAATGTCCGCGTGTTCTTGATCAGGTTGGTCATTACAAAAATTGGAGTTTTGGCATAGAGCAAAGTTTATCATACTGGCTAATCCTCATTAAAACCAGGTTTTGTAACTCGACTTTGTCACATCACAAGACAAACCAGCCACGGTAGGTGGTATGATCCCAAACAGTTCGGGAAAGCAAAACCAATATCGGATGCTTGAATTAGGTAACTAATCTGACAAAGTCGAGGTAACTACCATAACAAACCACCAACCAAAAGGAGGAGAACAACAGATGAAAAGAAGAATACTGGTATCAGCAGTCATTTCAGTGCTGCTGCTTGCAGCGTTGGCTGCTAATGTCCATGCCGCCGAGGTGAAGATCACTGCAAGCGATGGCGCGGCATACGACTTCTTCGGCGAAAGCGTTGCAATCTCAGGCGATTACGCGGTCGTGGGTGCTGCTTATGATGGCGACCATGGCGCGAGTTCAGGCTCAGCCTACATCTTCAAGCGCAACGGAACCGCATGGACACAAGAGGCTAAGATCAGTGCAAGCGATGGCGCGGCAG
>DAOWIV010000188.1 GCA_030640725.1 Methanosarcinales archaeon
ATAAGCACGGTCATGCAGAGCAATACAAAGATGTCGTTCACGAGGATGTGATGATATCCTGCTGAAATGAGATAGAGGATATGAAGAAGCGATGGTTGTGGCAACGACACTGAATAACCCCAATAGAGCTGATGAATTATATGGTCAGCGCTTTGGCATTGAGGCAATGCATTCGAGCTCGAAAAAACCAGAGTAACCGATCCAAAGAGGATCGAGACGCTCTTGATTCCGATCGCTTTCGCTTACATCCTGTGCGTGCTTGAAGGCGAAAAACGAGAGGAAATAGGCGATGTCCGTAGCCCCCCGAGAGGCGAAACGCGTGCGACAGGACTCTTCGCGAAATGTCTATTTACTGTGGCGGTGTGGTGGCTGTAACCGGGGGGTTGATTTTTATATTTGATGCTGAATTATTTTTCGTGGGGTGTTTTGTGTAGATGTGTTAGCTACTGAAATCGCCAGACTTAAACATGACTAATCTCGATCGCCCCCGCCTGCCGCCTGCAGGATCATTAGCGCATCGAGCGAGGTGACGCTGCCGTCCCGATTCATGTCCGCATCATCGCTGTGCCCTCTGCTCACCGCCATCTGTAGCGCGATAATCGCATCTGCTGCGGTGATCTGACCATCGTGGTTGAGGTCGCCTTTTTGTGGCATATCCTCATTCCACGGCTGCATGAGCGGGAAGTAGTCAACGTTAGCCGTGTTTCCGGGAGGTTATCACAAACGAACATACCTTTTTCTGCGATTGCTGGCACAAACTCAAAGAAACCACCCCATACGCTCTTTAAATCGGTTATGAATAAAAATTAGCGAGGGGGCACAATCAGTAACAGTACGCGTTGTGCCACCGCATCAACATAATCAAACACGAACATGCGAATGGTTCAGATCGACAAACTCGCTTTCAGCCGCAATTCCATTCCGGATGACATCTTCCGCCTTCTCCACGATCCGCTGAACCGTGGTAACCGGAATATCACGCCCGCCAAGCCCGATCACGAATCCGATCACAGGAACGCTGATATCGCCGTTGTACATGCCCGCCTTGATCTCGGTTGTGACCGCGCCCTCGCCTGTTCCAAGCGAGATGTTCTTGTCAAGCACAACAACCACCTTTGCACCTGCGACCGCCTTTTTGATCTCATCGATCGGAAACGGTCTGAATGCGCGGATCTTGAGTAGCCCGACCGGCTTTCCTTTGCTCCGCAGGTCGTCAACCACATCCCGAAGAGTCCCGACTAATGATCCCATCGCAACAAGGATGATCTCTGCGCCGTCCGTGTGATATGTGTCGATCAGACCGCCGTAGTGCCTGCCAAAGCTCGACTCAAACTTCTTTGCTGCGTCTTCTATCTTCGATCGCGACGCGTCCATCGCCTGCTCCACAAGATACCGGAAATCCATGTAGTACGCAGGGTCAACAAACATGCCAAACGACTCCGGATTATCCGGATCAAGCGCACGCACCGGCAAAAATTGCGGGAGAAAATCGTCCACATCCTTCTGGTCGAGAAGATCCACTGGCTCAAATACGTGCGATAGAATGAACCCATCCATGCAGACCATCACCGGAAGCGAGACATCCGGGTCCTCTCCGATCATGAACGCCTGCGCTGTTGCATCAACAAGTTCCTGCGCATCCTCGATGTAGATCTGGATCCAGCCCGTGTCCCGCTGCGCCACGCTATCCTGATGGTCGTTCCAGATGTTAATCGGCGCCGACATCGACCGGTTCACAATCGTCATCACGATCGGGAGCCTCATGCCCGCTGCATTGAAGAGCACTTCATGCATCAGGGCAAGTCCCTGCGATGTTGTTGCAGAATAGGTCCGTGCGCCCGCAGCACTTGCCCCGACGAGTGCGGATAGGGCTGAGAACTCGCTCTCGACGTTGATGTACTTTGAGTCGATTACCCCATCGGCAACGAACTGTGACAGGTCTTCCACGATATGAGTCTGCGGTGTGATCGGATATGCCGATATTACGTCAGGTCTGCACATCGCAGCCGCATGTGCAACCGCGTACGAGCCTTCGACGACCTGTCTTCCGCTTTTTAATTCTCCAGTCATTTCTCCTCCAGAACCATCTCTATGGCATCTTTCGGGCATTCAGCCGCACATATCCCGCAACCCTTACAGTAATCGTAATCAGCCGCAAACGTGTCGCCGCCCTCGATCTTGTGCACGATGCCCTCTGGACAGAATGTTTCGCATGTGCCGCATCCGTTGCAGAGTTCTGCGTTGAATACCGGAATGAATATCCTCCAGCCGCTAGTCTTGTTCGCAAGGCTGGATCCAACTTCCCCGATTGGTGCGTGTGGGATCATGCGCCCACCCCCCGGTCATAAGCGCTCTGCACCGCTTCAGCATTCTTCTCTCCGACCTTTCCGGGGAACCGATCCTGCACTGCATGTTTGATTGAATCCACGGTGACCTCCCCACTTGCACCTGCGAATGCGCCAAGCATCACAGTATTCATGATTGGTTTTCCGATGATGTCAAGCGCTATTCTGGTTGCATCAATCGTCCTGACCACAGCTTCGGTCTCGAGGTGAAGATCCTCGGGCTTGTGTTCGGTGTTGATGATGATCATGCCATCTGCCTTCAGTCCACTGGCAACATCAACTGTTTCGATCAGTGTTGCATCCTGCACGATCACATAGTCAGGATCGTATACCTGACTGCGCAGTCTGATCGTATGATCTGATAAACGTACAAAAGCCATCACAGGGGCACCTCTTCGCTCCACGCCAAATGAGGGGAATGCCTGACTGTACAAGCCATCCTCGAAAGCCGCAATCGCAAGCAGTTCGGCAGCAGTGACCGAGCCCTGCCCGCCGCGACCATGAATCCGAATCTCCTTCATGATCATACGTCGATCACGGTCACGCATAAGTTTATCGGACTTCGCGGTCGATCTCAAACATCTGCAATCTTGCAGATATTCCGGACGATTATGGAAATTCATCCTTGAACGCTTGAAGTGAACGCTGATTGGCAACATGCTTGATGTATGGCTATCCAGCTATCCCCACCGGAATTAATGATGAAGAGTGGTTAATGCAGCCGGTTCACCCTCATAATGTAGTATACGATTGCCCAGCCCATCGAACAAATCATAATAACCACGACATAGCCGTTTATCCACCCCATACACCCAGAGCCACATTGATATCGGTTACTACAATGCAAAGAAAGAGCAGATTGACGATAATAGCAACAACAAGACACAAATCGCCGGTTAGACTGTATAATTCGTCCCTCACCCTGTCTGAAAGCGTTTTAGGATCGATAGGAAAGTTATACATCCAGGGATAGCGCTTCACCAGAAGGGATAGTACGAGCAGCAACGCGACCACCCCGGCTTGAACAGAGGGCACAGTGAAGATCGTGCTTTTGCACCCCCACGAATCAGGCGGTCCGTGGAGACCGTAATGTGTTGGAACTTCCTCGGGAAGTAGATGATAGTAATGAAAGACGATGATCCATGATGCGATGACCGGAAGCAGATTCAAAAGTATCATCAGTGTCCGTTTCTTCACTTAAAATGTCTCCTCCCATCGGCTTTGGGACAATATTATTCAACCGACAGCCTCACCACTCAGCGACCCGCCTCCGCAAGTTCGGGCCACACAAGACTGAGCGCTTTGACAAATGTGCATAGTCCAGACTCATTTTTGCCTGTAGACACCGTTGAAGTGGTGAGCAAGCGATCCATTTGATAAGAGTATATATCGCTATGTTTATATACTTGTCAGTTGATCTCATCGTATGCCATCCAAAAAACAGGGCGAAGAACCAGAGAGGGATAATCAAGAATATCCGGGATGGAACATTCGAATACGAGAGTAAAGGGCAAGTATTGACCAACTGGGCACAATATGACCAGGCGCAGATCCACGAGATGGCTAACTACTTAGATAACATGAGGGATCTTGTCGAAGAAGCCGATAAACGGATAAAAGAAAGAACGCCTCCCGGAAAACGGGTGCCAGGGAGGCCACCAATTGATTCGGCGGATGTGAGACTGAAACGCGGCTGAAGCTTGCAAGCGCACAATATCCGAAGGGGGGTATCTTGAGATCATGGGCGACATGGTGCCGCACTGGCGCAGGCAGGGGTATACGTGAATTTCGTCCCAAAGCCACAACCATTAAATGCCGCACAGCACAACTAACACCATGCACCTGAACCTTGCATGGGCGATCACAGGCGCGGGTCACCACCTATCAGAGAGTTATGATGCGTTTAAGAAATTGAAAAAAGATAATCCGCAGATCAGAATCACTATCTTCGCATCACAGTCCGCAGAAGAGGTTTTGCGGATGTATGGACTCTTCGATGAGCTAAAAACTGTCGCACGTGGGGGATATCTCGAAGAGATATTTCTGGAGAGCGAGCAGGGTCGGAGTTCACCCAAGGTCGGAAGGTTTCTTCTGAATAAGTATGACGCGCTTTTTGTGATGCCAGCAACCTCAAACACCGTTGCAAAGATCGTGCACGGCATAGCAGACTCGCTGCCGACAAATGCGGTCTCACAGGCAGTGAAAGGCAACATCCCGGTTTACATAGTGCCGGTAGACATCGAGGGCAGGATTCTATCGCGGATGCCCTATACCATCGACCGCGAGATATGTGCCCAGCACAACTGTCCTACCTGTATGCCGGCAAACCAGTGCCCAGAGCATGCAATCGAGACCCAGATCGACCTGCTGCGATGCACCGGTTGCGGCGAATGTGTCGCAGCGTGTCCGTACGGCGCAATCCGGGGCGGTTATGCCGAAATCAAGGTGAGAGATGTGGATATGAGAAATACCATGCAACTTGGTGAGATGGAGGGGATCACAGTGCTCAGGCACCCAAGCGATGTGCTTTCTTTGGTATCTGACCTGATGTCTGCCTGACGTTCGAAAACGATGCTACTCAGGTTTCTCGGTGAGCGTGATCTTAAGAGCGCGCTCAAGTTTCCCGCGAACCCTATCTTCGGGCACGATTGCTTCCCGTTCTATTTTTTTAAGCAGTGATGATTTTTCTTTTATTTCCAGTGCCAGATCTTCGTGGGTCATGCCGCTCGCCTCACGGGCGCGCCGGATCGTCATGCCATAACCATCGACCAGTTCATCGGTCATCTGGTCAAACATATCAGGGCGCCTCCGCGATGGCGCGCGAAACGTGATGCCGGGCGCCGGACCCTTCATACCGGCACTCTGCGTGCGAGGTATCTGCTTGACCTCGTGCCCGTACTGTGCGCAACCATTGCAGACGCTCAGTTCAGTGCCCTCGATGATTACCTTGCGCGGTTCTCCACGAATATCAGTGCCGCATAGTTCACATTGCATACGCAATTAGCCTCCGTATAGTCCGTTGGTTTGCTCTCGTAAATCAAGTTATAACACGAAGCCCCATAAAGATTTATGTGCTATCAGAATGTTTAATGACTTAACCATGGCAGATACGGAAATTGATATCGACGCGGACCGGGATTCAACAGAGTTCTCAAAGTACGTGGTGGACCGTATGCAACAGCTCGAAGTGAAGAACGATCTGCTCAGAACACAGTACCAGAGAATCGAGGGTGAGAAGCAGCAAGCTGACGATCAGCGGATCAAATACGAGCGCGAGGTCAGAAAACTGGAAAGCGAGGTGGCTACGCTGAAAACCACGCCGCAGTTGCTTGGCACACTCGTAGAGATTCTCGAGGATGGTAGATCGATTGTACGGTCGAGCACGGGTCCGGAATTCATTGTTGGTATCTCCCATTTCATCGAGGATGGTGAACTCAAACCCGGCGTGCAGGTAGCACTCAACAAGGAGCACCTCTCTATCGTTTCTGTCATCCCGATGGTTCGCGATCCGGCAGTGCGTGGCATGGAGGTCATCGAATCCCCGGATATTGGCTATGACCGGATTGGCGGGCTGCATACGCAGATCGAGTCGCTGAAGGAAGCTGTGGAACTCCCGCTTACCAAACCGGAAATATTCGAGCGTATCGGTATCGAACCGCCGAAAGGCGTGCTGTTATTCGGACCTCCCGGGACCGGGAAGACTCTTCTTGCAAAAGCAGTTGCCACACAGACTGACGCCACATTCATCCGTGTGGTAGGGTCTGAATTTGTGCAGAAATACATCGGGGAGGGCGCCCGCGTAGTGCGGGATGTCTTTGAGATGGCGCGAAAGAAGTCACCTTCGATCATATTCATCGATGAACTGGACGCAATCGGGGCAAAACGGTTCACAGATGCCGGTTCAGGCGACAGGGAGGTTCAGCGCACGCTTATGCAATTGCTCGCAGAAATGGACGGCTTCGATCCGAGAGGTGGTGTGCGGCTTCTTGCAGCGACCAACCGACCCGATATTCTCGATCCGGCACTTCTCCGCCCCGGACGTTTCGATCGATTGATTCATGTCTCGATGCCGAACCGTGAAGCACGTACACAGATTCTACGCATCCATACTGCAAACATGAACCTTGCTGACGATGTCGACCTGGATCATCTTGCATCACTTACCAATGATGCAAACGGCGCCGACCTGAAGGCGATTGTAATGGAAGCCGGGATGTGTGCGGTACGTGGTGAGAAAGATGCGGTATATCGCACGGATTTCGAAGCTGCGATCAAAGACACGCTAATTCCGGTAAGCAAACCAAAAATGTACTCCGAAGGAATGTTTGCCTGACTTGCGGTGTTTGATGCGATAGACCCTAATATAGTAACAGGAGACTGACAATGATGTATAAACAACAGGGGGTGGTCGATTGATCAATACAAGCGATCCTATTGTAAACCTGTATCTGGTACGACTGATCGGAGCGGATGGTGTGAATATCATCAAAAAAATGCCTCCCGGGGAGATTGTTGACGAGGTGGTTGCAGCAGAGGTCGGTATAGATATAAACGGCATCCGAAGGACGTTGTTTAAGTTATACGAGAATCGGCTGGCAAGCTACCGGCGAGAGCGCAATCCGGAGACTGGCTGGCTCACATACCACTGGACGATCCATCTGGACAATGTCGAGAACCGTCTGGACATCGAATTTGAGAAACTGCTCGGCAATATAAAAGAACGCCTCACATTCGAGTCAGACAATACATTCTATGTATGTAACAACAACTGTGCGAGATTTATCTTCGAGACTGCAAGCGAGACTGATTTTATCTGCCCGGTCTGCGGTGAGGAGCTGTTCCATCAGGATAATGAAAAACTGATGCGCAGATTGTCCGGAAGGATCTCTGAGATGGATTCTGTTTTGAGGAGTTAAGGAAGTGATTTTTTATTAATGCCTGATTATAGCGACGAGACTAAAAAGACACGGGATCGGTACAACCGTCTTGCTTTGCTGTACGATCTCGATGATGTGTTGTGGCTAGGTTCAAAACAGTTTTCTCGCAAGAAACTGATAAAACTGACAAATCTCAGCGATTCCGGTCTGGTTCTCGATCTAACAACCGGTACTGGCAGAAATGCCGGGCTGCTTGCGAAATGGGTGCAGAACGGAACGGTCGTGGGGATCGATATCTCCAGAAACGTGTTAAATATCAACAGTTTCAGAAATAAAAAACATAAGAATCTCCATCGGGTTCAGGGGACGGTTCAAGTGTTGCCTTTTGGCGATGAGACCTTCGATGCGGTATTCTGCACATGTGGCATGGACACCATCGACGGACCAGAGATCGCATTTACAGAGGCAGTTCGAGTCGTTAAAACGGGCGGCACGATCAGCCTGCTTCATCTGAAGAGTGATAAAGGTCCGCTTGACGTTTGCAACTTCCTGAGTCGATTTTACACATGGATATGGCGTGCAGAGGGTGTGGATCTGTTTTCGCATGTAAAGCAGCATAATGTGGATGTGCTTGTGTACAAGAATCTCCAGATCGCAGAGGCAATCGTTGTAAGGAAAATTTAACCTATACTCGGGCATACGGCACAAACTGCGATTTTTATAGGCATGGTCTGGTGTCGTATGGAGTCTTTAGACAAATCCTGGGTTATATAAAAAACCTTAATCTGTGTTCATCTGTGTAAATCTGTGTCTAATAATGGTTTTTAGACACAGATTAACACTGATTTACACTGATTTACACTGATTTTACTTTTTCAGTGTTTTTATTGGCGAAACAAACTAATCGCCGCCTGCAAACAAGAACTCAGATATTCACCAACACGGCTGTTTCAGGGCTTTAAAAAAGCTCATTTTGTGGCGGTGTGAAGTATAATTTCTAATCCGTACTGCCGTCAACAGCTGCGTTTTGGATCTTCCTGTGGGGCAGCCTATCCCCATATTTCAGCAGTGCCGCCTGCGCAATCGTGTTGTTACCGAATCTACCCTCTTTTGGACAACCTGCGTCGGTTGCAACGACTTCTTTCTGGCAGTGTGGGCAGGTGTAATGTGCAATATTGTATTCAGTGACGATAACAGGTTGTGGTTCCGGAATCTCCTCGATAACCCTCGTTTCCACGCTGAA
>DAOWIV010000143.1 GCA_030640725.1 Methanosarcinales archaeon
ATGCAGCTCACATTTATGACCCACTGCCTCCATAACTCTCCTCTTTTTTGCAGGAGTTAAAGCCTCTCTCGTCTTTTCTGCATCAGTCTTCTTTTTCTTCCCTGTGAAAGGATCATAATCTAAATCAAACATACCCATATTCTGACTTCCTTTCAGACTTATCAAATAATTTTTATTTCTTAATTATTTCTTCTTTTTTTTGTCATTTTCTTCTGTTTCCCAAATAACATTTCCTGCGCTTCTTTCGCAGTTTTATCCATGCCTTTCATGACTTTTTCCGTCGGAGTGCTTTTTCTACCATCTCCGGTCATCATTTTCCTTTCCATTCCTCTCAGTGTTTTGGGCCCTTTACTCGCCATTATATCACTCCCATTCGTTTAAGTCTCCCGCCAATGACTCCCCAGTAGCACGCTGAGCCTTACAGCTACTATATGCGCTAATCATTCTTAACTATTACGATCCCCTCATCCTTATACGACGGCAGCATCTCGAGCACCTTACCCTTAACGAAAATGGCACCCTTCTTCATCTCGCCGCCAGGAAGCGTGGTATCACCTTCGATCGTGATCGTCCCGCCCCGGTTCAGAACACCTGCAAGCAGCCGGGCATTGCCCTTCACCACGATCTCGCCGCCGCAGAGATGCTCGCCAAGGAAGTCGAGCACATCGCCCTCGATCACAAGCTTCCCGCAGGTCTCGCCGCGGTATCCGCCGCCGTTCGTGCTGCGTGCGCTCGTGGCAGGTGAGGGTGGGGCGGGATCACGCACTCGCTCGCATTCGCACTCTTTCCGGGTGCTGTCGTGCTTGCAATCGGGCAATTCTACCTTTACGCGGCTCTCGCATCGCTCTCTGTGATCCTGCACCTGATCATAGATTCGCTGAACCCGAGCGGCGTACCGCTGTGGCTTCCATTCAGCACAAAGCGTGTGAGATTCCCGGTCATCGGAGGCAGAGTAAAATCGGATAACCTGATCGCAAACCTGCTCATCCGCTTTGTCGCAATCGGAGCGGCGATACTGATCATCTTCACGTAATTTTCCGGAAGATCCGCGAATAGATGCCAATCATGGCGGCGACCATGAGCTTGGGACCGCGACAGAACCACTATCGGAGCGGCTGCGGGATATGCATCGAGAAGTGCCTGATGAACGCGATTGCTATACTATGAGTGTTCTTCGAGCTGCAACCAATCCGTGTTTACTCAAACTCGATGACCGCTTTTTTGGCTCCGATGGGAGTTATCAGAGCGTGTGATCCCTTCTCGATATGATATGATTCTCGGATGTCTTTTGGCAGTCGCAAGAGAAGCGTATCTCCGCTCTCGCTCAATTTCCTTCTGTAGGGTGCGCTTCCACGCGGTACAACGCCGAGCGCAGCTTTCAAACCCCTCTCGATCCTGTGTATGGAATCCGGGTGGTTTATGTAGAGCTTTCTACCCGTACTCCTGTGCTTTCTGACAAGAACGTCCGTAATGACTACGGGAATACCATAGTTCTCGATTACAACGTCCTCGTAGAGATCCTCAAACTCGTCATCTGCGTTCATGTTTTCACCTCTGTTTATTTTGCGTTTTCTTTCGATTGAGTAATGTTATCACGATAACGAATCCCTGATCGGACTCATTGATACCGATGATGCACGGGTATGTGAAATTGTTTAATTCAGACTCGCATAAGTATCTCATTGGAAAATAACTGGCGTTGTGTACCTCTTTTCTTTTTATCTCGGGATTTATCAGAATTTGCTTCAAAAACTCGAATAACTGGAATGGGTTTATGCACCATCGATCATACGCCCTGTTACCGCGATATACATGCTCATCGATTCCGATACGTTCCTCTGACGCCAGACTTTTTACAAGATTCCGGATCCCCTCCTTTTCCTGGGTGTTCATCCGGAGTGTTTTGTAAATGTTGTCGTCATCGCGCATCGTACAAAAAAGGTACTTTTTGGTATATAAATGTGTGCTATGTGGTTTGCGGTTTGGATGAAGCGGTCGTGCGAGCTGCCCCTCGCCGCCGTCCGTGCTGTGCATGCTCGTGGCAGGTGAGGGTGGGGCGGCAGGATCATGTACTCGCACTCTTTCCCGGCGCTGTTGTACTTGCAATCGGACAATTCCACCTTTACGCCACTCTCGCATCGCTCTCTGTGATCCTGCACATGATCATCCGGTTTGTCGCAACCAGCGCGGCGATACTGATCATCATCACGTAGCTTTCCGGAAGATCCGTGAATAGATGCCGATTATGGCGGCAACCACAGCAACGCCGAATGCGGACGTGAGTTTCATGGAAATCGGAACGGCAATGCTCAGATTATCCATATTCGCACTTACCGTCTCTGTTCCGACGAGATATGGCAGATGTACCTGGACCGGAAGGAGGGTTGCCGACTGGTTTGCAAGCGTGATGAAGACAATCAGCGAAGCAACAAAGATCAGAACGAGCCAGAAGAGCTTTCTTGATGCGAAACGGATGAATATTCTAGCGATCCCCTCACTCTGACCTATTGCAGGGAAGACGGATCCTGTTATCAGGAGCACTCCGAGATACATGACTCCGAGCTTGAGACCGAGACAGAACCACTCAAAGAGCGGTGATGCCAGGTCATTTCCAAGAATGATGGTTCTTACCTCAAACGGGGATGCATTAACGACTATTGCGTCGGTGCCGATCGTCAGGGACCACCATGCGCCAAGAAACGGCAATATCAGCGTCAGCACGCCCGCAATAACGCCGGGTATATTGACATCGCCTCTGATACCATGATCTGTTTCAGCCATCAGATATTACCCCCAGAGTATCCCCGGTTTCCTTGATCTCAAGTTTTATCCCTGCGACATCGAGTTTCATGTTTATGCCGCGGATCTCAGGGTTTCCTGAACTCATTAGAGCCTGTAAATCCTGCGGATCAGAGGTCATCGTGGTAGGCAGCGCACCTTCCAGATTCAGGCTCGCAGAACCTTTCGCAGGGATGGTTACCGGTTCAGAGAGGGCTATTGTGCTGGTGATATCTCCGGCGCCAACATCTACCGACAGTTCTTCCACCGTCACTGACACGTTCACCGGCGAGTTTATCTCGATCTCGGCTGCGATGCGGTTGCCAGAGATGGTATAATCATTGAGCTTGAAAGGCTCGGATCCTGCTGCCTGACCAAAACCTGTGAGCGATTCTGCGATCTTTGTGGGGTCTTCTGCAAAGAATGTTGCCTTCGCGTCCCATCCATTGGTTGCAAAGGCTGCCACGACGCATGAAACGAGCAAAAGCGTGGGGATTATCGGAACGATCCATCTGATGATTCTCTCGTTCATGAGCGAATCAAGACTTCGATATTATTTAATACTTTCGCAAAAATCTCTGGTTCC
>DAOWIV010000145.1 GCA_030640725.1 Methanosarcinales archaeon
ACATCTCTGGGGATATTAGCATATCTTACCAGAAAGATGGAGTATTGGACCGCGAAGTTTGGTCCGGTACTCGAACACCACGCAATGTGACAACCTCTCGGGTGGGGTTTGTTTTTATACTTTCCTATACGTCAAGAAACGTCGTATTTGGCATCATTCTGGTCATCATCTACATGATCATCGCAGGTCATATCATCTGGCTCATCGAGCGTGAGGAAGATGGACACTTCCACACAAGCTACCTCCGAGGCGTTGCTACCGGGGTCTGGTGGACGATCGTCACGATGTCGACGGTGGGCTACGGCGACGTATATCCCAAAAAACCTCTGGGCAAGGCGTTTGCGTCCTTTGTTATCATCATCGGCATCGCCATATTTGGTTTCACGGTTGCGATGTTCAGCAGTGCGATGACAGTCTCCCAGTTGCATGCTCCAGCTATCCTTGGTCCAGACGACCTTGCCGCAAGATCGGTGGCTGTCATCGAAGGAACCAGAGATCGTCTTCCTTGCTGAAGAGCGCGGCATGCAGCCCGTTCCGGTCGGATCATTGGGCGAGGCAGTCGCACTTCTAAAGGAGGGGAAGGTGGACGCGGTCGTCCGCGACACGCCGCTTCTCAGGTATTATCTCAAAAACAACCCTGACGCCGGGCTGGCACTGGCACCCCGGACCTTCGAGATCTTCACCTACGGCATCACCTACCCACAGGGCAGCCCATGGCGGGAGAAACTTGACCCCATATTGATAAAGACACTGGAGGACGGCACCTACGAAAGATACACACCAGATGGTTCGGTATGAGAGAATAACACATTACTCAATTTCGAAAAAATGGTTTGGTTCTTCAAGATCCTCTGACATCATACCGTCAAACGAAGATCAATCTATAATTGCCATAAGCAAGCAACCGTCGCTCACGTCCGCGTCACATACCGCCTGACCAGATGCAACATGTCGCCGCTCTCAGGAATCGCTGCCTCGATCTGTTCGGTCATGCTCATGATAACCGGTGCATCCAGCACATCTCGTATGGCATGTAGGTATGGGGCGCCCGGTTTCCCATGCACCGTATGGAACCGCACGATCTCGTCACGTGACGCCGGTTCGACCGGATCATCGATACGCGGCGGCTTATCGATGGTGTACCTGCCTGCCTGGTCCCCGCCGTCGGGCAGCCTGCCAAGTCCGCGAATGATTGCGTAACTGTTCTTGTAATCCTCGATGTACGGCTGGTATTTGACCTTCTCGTCAGGCGCCAAAAACCCGAGCATCTCTTCTCGCACCGAATGCGTAAGACCGGTAATGACGCCGATGATCGCACTCTCTTTTGCCGGGATGGAGACAAACAGCCCGATAAACCCGACGTCCTCGTCTGTGAGTTTCGCGATGTACCGGTCAGCGGATGATACTTCAATGATATTGCCCAGTCGCATTATGGTTCCAATGGTTCGGGATGCGTACTTAAATTTGCGGCGGTGTTGCCCGATCACGTAGCGCCGCCGGGCAGCGAGGCACGGTTGTGCTTATCTTTAAATGTGATCGACAGCGATTACAGCATGATGAAGTTCGATCCTGATGCAATCAGAAAGTCAGCAGCGCAGGACTTTGAGAAGACCTGGAACATGGGCAAGGAATTAATCCCGGCTCCTGCGATCAACGATAGCTACCCGCGCCTCAAACTCGGTTACGGAAAGACGCACCCGATCTTTGAGACGGCGCACCTTCTGCGGGAGGCGTATCTCAGAATGGGGTTTACAGAGACGATGAATCCGCTCATAGTCGAGGATCGGGAGGTCTACCGCCAGTTTGGATCCGAAGCTCTTGCTGTTCTGGACCGGTGTTTCTATCTGGCAGGCTTGCCGCGCCCTGATGTCGGGCTTTCTGACGAGCGGATCGCAAAAGTTTCGGGTATCCTTGGACGGGACCTCGGTGATGACGATGTCGGGGCTGTGAAAGAGGTGCTTCACTCGTACAAGAAAGGGATAATCGAAGGCGATGACCTGATTCCAGTGCTTGCTGGAAGGCTTGATGCGGCGGATTCAAGGGTCGCTGTAGTGATTGACGAGGTGTTTCCGGAGTTTCGTGAACTGATCCCGGAACCAACGAAGAAGACGCTTCGCAGCCACATGACATCCGGCTGGTTCATCACGCTCTCAGCGCTCAAGGAATTGCGCGAACCTCCGGTAAACCTCTTCTCGATAGACCGCTGCTTCAGAAGAGAGCAGTCAGAAGACGCCTCGAGACTGATGACGTACCATTCAGCATCGTGCGTCATGATGGGTGAAGAGGTCACGGTCGATTACGGAAAAGCAGTTTCCCGGGCTTTGTTGTCCCAGTTCGGATTCGAGGAGTTCAGATTCCAGCCGGATGAGAAGCGGAGCAAGTACTACGTCCCTGACACCCAGATCGAGGTCTATGCGTACCACCCTGCCTTGCGTGACTCTGACACGAAGTATGCGGACGGCTGGATCGAGATCGCAACCTTTGGCATGTACTCGCCGATCGCTCTTGCTGCGTATGAGATCCCGTATCCTGTGATGAACCTTGGTCTCGGCGTGGAGCGGCTCGCAATGATCCTCTACGGCGCAGGCGACGTCAGGTCACTATCGTACCCGCAGTTTGATACGCTCACGATGACTGATCACGAACTCGCAAGCGCTGTTGGTGTCGGGCGGTCGCCAGCGACTCACGCAGGACTCATGATCGGACGTGCGATTGTACGCGTATGCGAGGAGCACGGGGGTGACCTGAGTCCCTGTGAGTATCTGGCGTGGGAAGGCAAGCTCTTCGGACATCAGATCAAGGTGGTGGTCGTCGAACCGGAGGAGAATACGAAACTCTGCGGTCCTGCAGCGTTAAACGAGGTCATGATTCACGACGGGAGCATTCTCGGAGTGCCCCGCACCGGAAAATGGGATCATGTCTTTGAGGAGGGTATTCCTGCCGGCTTTCGGTTCATCGATGCGTTCGCATCAGAAGCAGCGCGTGAGATCGAGGATGCGGCACGGTGCGGCAGGGGGTGTGAGTGCAGGGTAAAAGGTGTCAAGGTGCCTTCAGAGATTAATATCGAGATAAAGCCTCATGCAAACCGGTGGATCACGTCAAGCAACAAGAAGATCGATATCCGGGGACCGGTCTTCACAATGGTGTGGGCTGAGGTTGTGCCGTAATGCAACCAAACCCCAGGCGACGGGTGAATAAATCAGAAAGTCTCTCTGCCTGAGCCTCAGGTTTATGAACCACGACGCCGTACCAATCACCATATTTCCGAAGGAGTGTACACATGCAGGTCTTACATGCAATCTGGGATGCAGATCGGCTGTATCTCTGGGCAGAATCCTCTGCGCTGCCATTAACCGCGCCGCCACGCCGTGGCAGACCGCCAAAGAAAGCGAAGCCAAAGGCGCACCCGTTCTCGCTTCCTGGCGACGTGCTAAGAGACATAATCAACAGCATATTCAGAGAGACTCCCTCTACAATCGTGACCGGAACGTTTCTCCTCCCGTCAACCAAAAAAGGTCCGCTGCCATCGCCATGGCTCATCCGGGAGGAGGATTGTGGAAGCATGAAGCCGGAATCGCTCTCCACCTGGAATATCGAGACACTGGCATTTGCGCCGCACCATGCGTTCGATCTGCTGCTCGGTCTACCGGCTCGTCCGCCTCATGGCATAGCCTTTGGCGGAACGCTCGGGTTCTTGATTGAGGTTGCCATATTCTCGCTTGAACTCATCGCAAGAGAGCAGTTTGTGCCCGCAATCAAAGGGAATGCGGCGGTCTGGAAGGCGGTGATCAGCGGGGAAGACCTGGAACGGGCGCAGACGCTCGCAGACGCGATGCCTCCGGCGTGCCGGGCATTTGCCCCACAGGACGACGATGGATCGGAGGTGGCGCCGCAATCACAATCACAGTCATCCTCGCCATCACCGCGAGACCTGATCATGAGTTTCATCGATTCGACTGTTGACGCATTCGTGCGCAGGAGTATCGAGCAGACCTCGCTGCTCCCACCGCGTCGTGGTCGCCGCCCCACGGTAACCCCGTTACCACAGCAGTTCCTGACTGCGCTCTCGTCAGGGAACGGTGCGCTCGATGCGCCCGCCGAAGCACTGGACGCGTTCTCAGATGAAATTGGGGGCTGGCTCTCGGGGCTTACGCCATCTGCGCCGGATGTTTTGTTTCGCACCTGTTTCAGACTCGATTCGCCCCCGGAACGGAGCGATGATCTGGGTGGGGATGAGAGGGGTACGGGGGAAGGGAATGGGGATGAGGGGGGGTGGAAGAGAGCTACAAACCGGGATTATGATATATGGTCGGTTCGTTTCTTCCTTCAGGCTACTGACGACCCGAGTCTGCTGATCCCTGCGGAGACTGTGTGGAAGACACGGTCAGAGACGCTTACGTTCCTACAACGGAAGTTTAAAAACCCGCAGGAGCAGTTGCTTGCCGACCTTGGCAGAGCCTCCCAGGTCTTCCCGGAAATTGAGACGAGTCTGGAAGATGCGCGTCCTGTGGGGTTTGGTATCTCCACTTCGCAGGCATACTCCTTCCTGCGGGAGTCAGCCCCGCTCCTCGAGCAGAACGGCTTTGGCGTCCTCCTCCCGCCGTGGTGGGAGAAGCCGGGCGCACGTATCGGCGTAAAACTCAAGATAAAGTCACCGGCGCAGGCGGTGGAAGGTGGTGGCATCGGTTCGGGGCATTTCAGCGTCAAATCCATCATGTCTTACGACTGGGAGGTGGCTATCGGTGACAAAACTCTTTCCGAGGATGAGTTTGCGCATTTAGCCGGTCTAAAGCTCCCACTGGTTCAGGTGCGTGGAGAATGGGTGGAACTGCGACCTGAGGAGATAGATGCAGCCATTAATTTCTTCGAGAAGAAGGGGAAAGCCCGGGAGATCACGCTTGGCGAAGCGATGAGGCTCGGGTTGAGCATAGCGGGCGAAGACGGCGGAACTGGCGCAGATTATCCGGAGAGCGGAATGGGTCTTCCTATTGTGGGACTCGAGGCAGAGGGCTGGTTTGATGAGATGCTGAGCAGATTTTCCGGGGCGGGGGCTGAAGGCGAAGGTGCGGGTGATGGTGCAAAGATAACGCAGATTACGCCTCCAAAAGCCTTCAACGGCACTCTTCGCCCTTACCAGGTGAAGGGCGTCTCGTGGCTCGCGTATCTCAGCAGTTTCGGGTTCGGCGCATGTCTGGCAGATGATATGGGACTTGGTAAAACGATTGAGCTGATCGCTTTTTTGCTACACGTTCGCGAGAAGGCGGCTGGACAGAAGAAGGGTTTGGAGTCTGGTTTAAATTCTGGTGTAGGTTTGGATTTGGATTTAAATCTATATCCGACACTCCTGATCTGCCCGATGTCTGTTGTCGGCAACTGGCAGCGA
>DAOWIV010000249.1 GCA_030640725.1 Methanosarcinales archaeon
CAAGATGGGTGCGATCAGACAGTTTCTTTCAGACGTCTTCTGGGGTGATCTGGATTACCTGATAATCGACCTCCCTCCCGGAACCGGCGATGAACCATTGAGTGTTGCTCAGTTGATTCCGGAGATCGATGGGGCAATCATTGTCACCACGCCGCAGGATGTTGCCCTGCTGGATTCGAGAAAGGCTGTGACCTTTGCAAGAGAGCTCGGTATGCCTGTGATCGGAATCATAGAGAATATGAGCGGGTTCAAATGCCCTGAATGTGGTAAGACGATAGATCTCTTCAAGATCGGCGGCGGTGAGCGTGCTGCTGCCGACATGGGCGCGCCATTTCTTGGCAGAATACCAATTGAAGTTATGATCGTTGAATCAGGTGATAGCGGCGTTCCGTTTGTGCTGGAGCACAAGTCAGAGGCTGCCAGTGCCTTCGAGACGATCGTTGACAATATAGAACATATTGTGAAAGGAGAGTGATAAACATGAAGATATGCGTGACCTCAACCGGACCAACCGTGGATGCGCCCGTAGATCCGAGATTTGGAAGATGCCAGTATTTCGTGATCGTGGACTCAGAAACAATGGAACATGTTGCGATGCCAAATCCAAGTATTGGTGCTCCAAGCGGAGCAGGGATACAGGCGGCACAGAGCGTCGCAAACACGGGCGCTCAGGTTGTGATTACCGGAACTGTAGGACCAAATGCAACCCAGACGCTCGGTGCTGCCGGAATCCAGATGGTGACCGGTGCAAGCGGCACCGTCAGCGATGCAGTCGAGCAGTATAAGAGCGGTAGACTGCAGGCAGCCCCGGCAGCCCCCGGTGCGCCTGCCCCTGGTATGCCTGCCCCTATTATGCCTGGTGCGGGCATGGGAAGAGGTATGGGACGCGGCGGCGGGCGCGGCATGGGCGGAGGTATGGGAAGAGGTATGGGTATGGGTATGGGTATGGGAGTTCCGGTAACACCTGCTCCTGCAATGCCAACCATGCCCCCACAAACCAGAGAACAGGAACTGCAGATCTTAGAAAGTCAGATGAGAACACTGGAGGGTCAGATGGAAGAGATCAAGAAAAGACTCGAGGAGCTGAAAAAATGATGCAGATGGGTCCAGGAGGCGGAAGAGAGCGCGGCATGGGCAGAGGCGGTGGAAGGCAGGGTCTTGGTCCTGTTCGAGAGTGCAGATGCCCGAACTGTGGATACACCCAGCCACATCAGCCGGGTGTGCCGTGTGTCAATCAGGCATGTCCGAAATGCGGAACAAGAATGGTAGGCGTATAACCTACCATTCTGATATTTTATGGTCTCAATAATTCATATAGTTGGTGGTTCGAATGCGGGAACTTTCGGGAATGTTTGGTTATGGCTTTAATGCGCACTCGGAAGAGTGTGGTGTTGGAGGTAAAGTTGGTTTGAGGAAGGGAATATCTTTAATGTAACAATGTCAAGTTAAGCACATAGAGTTATGCTCTATATTCCATAAGAAAAAATTACATCCACATTGTCTCATCCGGGGTCATCAAATGAATAAAACAACAAAAGAATTACCCCTTCGATATGTAGAAAGGGAGTTGCAGCTGATCAGCATTGATCCCCTGGTAATGTTCGACCGGGAAGGGATTATTCTGGACGTGAGCGAGGCTACGATTCAAGCTACCGGTAGAACCAGGGAAGAGTTGATAGGAACACCGTTTGCCGATTATTTCACAGATCCTGAAAGGGCGTACAAAGGTGCGATGCTGACCTTTGAAATCGGAGAGGTTCGGGATTATGAACTGGTCATGAAAGCAGGAAACGGATCCGAGACCGTCGTTTCATACAACGCTTCGGTCTACAAGGATCAGAAAGGGAACGTGGTTGGTGCCTTTGCCGCTGCTCGTGACATCACCGAGCACAAAGCTGCCGAGCAGGAAATAGAGAATCTTCAGCAGTACAATCGAGGATTGATTGAGACAAGCCTTGATCCTCTTGTAACCTTCGACAAAGAAGGGATCATCCTGGATGTGAACGGGGCTACGATTCGAGCTACCGGAAGAACCCGGAAGGAGTTGATAGGAACACCGTTTTCCGATCATTTCACAGATCCTGAAAGGGCGTACAAAGGTGCCATGCTGACCTTTGAGACCGGAGAGGTTCGGGATTACGAACTGGTCATGAAAGCCAGGGATGGAACCGAGACCAGCGTCTCATACAACGCTTCGGTCTACAAGGATCAGAAAGGGAACGTGGTTGGTGCCTTTGCCGCTGCCCGTGACATCACCGAGCGAAAAAATGCTGAAATTGCGCTGCGCGAAAGCAAAGCGGAACTTGACCTGATCTTCCGGATCGCTGCTGATGGAATGTGTGTAATAGATGCTGATTTTAACGTCCTCCGGGTGAATAAAACATTTATCCGAATGGTGGACCTGGATGAGGATGAAATCATCGGTAAGAAATGCTACGATGTCTTCGGCGGGGAACTCTGCCGTTCAAAAGATTGTCCACTTAAGAGGATGAAAAAGGGAGAGCAGTTTGCTGAACACGAATCTGTCAAGGAGCGATCAGACGGTAAAAAAATACCGGTTATCGTGAATGCTGCAAGATTGGATCGGGGTGGCAAATTTGTTGGGATTGTAGAGGATTTTAAGGACATTACCGAGCGCAAGCAGGCTGAAGAAGAAATTCGTGAGCTCCAGCGCTACAATCGTGGATTGATTGAGGTAAACCTTGATCCTCTGGTAACATTTGATCATAAAGGGATCATTATGGATGTGAATGGGGCTACAATTAAAGCTACCGGCAGAACCCGGGAAGAGTTGATAGGAACACCGTTTGCCGATCATTTCACAGATCCTGAAAGGGCATACAAAGGTGCGATGCTGACCTTTGATACCGGAGAGGTTCGGGATTACGAACTGGTCATGAAATCCAGGGACGGAACCGAGACCGTCGTTTCATACAACGCTTCGGTCTACAAGGATCAGACAGGAAACGTGGTTGGTGCATTTGCCGCTGCCCGTGACATC
>DAOWIV010000044.1 GCA_030640725.1 Methanosarcinales archaeon
CTTTTGGAAGAAGAGGTTGTTGCAGAGTACAATGACGCCCCTCACCAGGGGTTGGATGGGCTATCTCCAGATGAATATAAAAGGAGGCTTATGTGTATGACATCGGGTTGACTATTACATTATCTGTGCAGAGATCAGCCAGAGAAGAAACAACCAGTATGGCATCGTTTTGACCTCGAGTTCGCGCACCTCTTCCCCAGCCACCGAAGCTCCCGGTTCTTTGCTCAAGGAAGGGCGGACGGTGTACTCGGTAGCTGCCACTGAAGTTGAAATCAAAAGCAAAAATAAGAGGCATGCGAGGAGGATCCTCGCTGTCTTAGTGCTGATACACGTTGAATGCGCATTCCTCAACTCCGATGACACATATTCCATTTGAACTTCCATTATCCTGATTCAACATAACCTTTGTTTAGAATCGTATCAAGATGCGCTCTTCTATCGATTGCGTCACAGGCTTCGCACAGTTAGAGACTTTGCATAGAAACTATATATGGGTGTGATGCCATAGTGGCATTTTGTAGGGTTCAACTATTCCCAAAAGAAAAACAGAAACCACAGGAGACCAGATAACATGAAACAAACACTAAAACTAACATTTGCTGCGATGCTGATCCTGATATCCATTCCAGCAGTATCTGCCGAAACTACCGCATCCAATGGCACACTCTTTGTCGGCGTGCCCGTTCCACTGGACGCGGACGGACTGACAGCGATCTGCAAGGACATCAGCAGAGATGGCAATGCAGCATGGATCGAACTTGAAAAAGATAACGAGGTGCAATACAGCCACATCCTGAAGCAGGGCGATCCAATCGTGCATGGAAGCGATTCTGATTCACTGACATACCGAATCGATGCGATATTCCATGGCACCCAGACCAACATGGCAAAGATTTCGGTGATCGACCCATCCGAAATCGATCTCAGCGCCCTCCGAACCAGACCCGACAGCATCCTGCTCAGCATGGGCGAACGCCGCAACGAGAGCGATGGCACAGAGATTGTGCACAGGATAATGGGCGTAAACGGTGATAAGGCATGGATCGAACTCGAAGGGGATGGCATGGGTCAATACAGCCACATCATGACAGAAGACGATCCGATCGTGTACAAGAACAATTCTGATGAATGGGTGGCATACCGAATCGATGCGATATTCCGCGGCATCGAACATGACATGATCGAACTCTCGCCCGTTGATCCGCCTATCGACCCGTCCACCATCGATTTTAACTACGTAGAGGGACTCTGGGACAATTTCATACTAGATCTTGGTGAGCCGAAGGACATCGGCGGCGGCATGACTCTTCGGTGCACCGGCATCGATCTGCCGGATAGCGTGGCATGGATTGAACTTGCAAGAGACGGAGAAGTGTTGTACAGCCACATCCTGCAGGAAGGCGAATGCGCAACTTATGAGCATTCCGGAATGCTCCACTGCTGCGAGGTGCACCGGGTGTTTACCGGGATTGCGGGGGACTTCGTGGAGTTCTCGCCGGTTAAAATCTCTGACATCGATGTAGCATCCGTTCCAGATCGATCCGAGTACATAATGGTCGGGCTGGGCGTGCCAGTGGAACTATCCGGAGGCGCGAAACTGCTCTGCAAACAAATCGATCAGGACGGCGAAAAGGTCTGGATCGAGATTGAACGAAACGAGTATGAGAAATCCGAGAAGGTCATAAACCGGACGCACCCCTTTGCGTACAGGGTGGGCGACACCGAGTACGTCTATGATCTCGAGGCGGTCTTTCTCGGAGAGGCGAAGAGCGCGATAGAGATCTCGTTTGTGGGATCGTCGCCTGTCATGGGCGGGGATGCTGATGTCCTGAATCACACACCTACCCCCGTAGTTCCTGCGTTCACAGCGTCTGCTGCGATCGTGGTGCTGGCGGTTGTGTATGCGAGGCGGCGGCGACACGGTTAAACTCCGAATATGACTGCAAATCGATTCGTAGTTAAGATAAAACTTAATAGATGCCTTATTGCACGCTTAACACAACAACAGAGGACATAACATGAAGAACAGAACAACATGGATAATCGCATTCCTGCTCGCAGGACTTGTGGTCTCTGCCGGGCTTGCAACGGCAGGATTTTGGGGCGGGAGCTCGGATGCTCCAACGATTCAGCAGAAGAAGGTGATCACCGTATCAGGATACGGAACCGTTGACACAACCCCTGACGAGGCTGTGCTCAGGCTTTCTGTGGTGACGCAGGCAGAGGATGTGAAGGACGCAAGCGATGAGAACGCCAAAAAGATGGACGCGTGTATGGCTGCACTTCACGAACTCGGAATAGCAGAAGACGACGCCGTGACATCCGGTTATCGGGTACGACCCAGATACAACTGGCGGGATGATGAGGAAAGTCTAATCGGCTTTCAGGTGCGAAACTCACTGACCGTGACGGCAAGGGACATCGAGAAGGTCGGAGATGTGATCGATGCAGCGCTTGCGAGCGGAGCAAACGAGATCGATGACGTGATATTCACGGTGAGCGACGAGCGGCAGGCTGATCTCAGGGACGAGGCTATCGCAGATGCCGCCCGCCGAGCGTCGGCTGATGCATCGTCTGTGGCAAAGGCGATGGGCGTTAAGATCAAGGGTCCAATTGAGATCTCGACCACTGGCTCGCGGTTTTCGCCGTACAGGATGTACATGAGCTATGATATCTGCGATGAAGGGATGATGGCGATTCCTGAAGCAGAGATGACGGCGGCTCCAATGAAGATGGGTGCGGGTCCGCAGATTCAGCCGGGAGATGTGACGGTTTCGGCGCAGGTGATCGTGGTGTACGAGTTTGGGTGAATCGTGGCAATTGATATGAAAGAGCGAGCAGCGTATGGATTCGGTGGATTCTCGATCAACGAGCTTCCCTGTGGTAGTGCGTCATCTGCGCACGCACCTGCACCGGATCGCACGCCCATCCCTCCTGCCGTGCCCGCGTTCACAGCGATTGCTGCGATTATGGGCGTGCTGGCGGTTGCACGAATGAGGCGGTGGAAAAAAATGAGATACATGCCCACATTGCTTGCAATGCTGCTGATCCTCGCATCAGCAACCACCACAGCAGCCATGCTGACCGAGGAGGCGGGCGAGATCTCCTATCAGGTACCGAGAGCCGATCGGATAGCAATCGGGACGGTGACAGATATCCGGTCATTCCACGATCACACAATTGTAACAATCGAGGTGGATGAATGGTTGGATAGCCCGCTACCTGCGAAAGCAATAACCGTGAGAACCGAATGCGGCACGAATGTCCAGACCGAGGATGAGGCGTCCTTTGCTGTGAATGAGACCGCCATCCTGATGCTCGAAGATGTGGACGTCAGTGAACACAGATTCAGGATGGTGTGCGGAGAAGCCGGAAAGCACCCGATATCTGACAGAGACGCAATTCTAAAAGCACTGCCAGACCGCCCGCAGAAAAGCGGTGATTCAGAAGACGAGGTAGTGCGAAATCCCCCACCGAACCCGGTCGAGTTCATCCTGCCTGCAACCGACCGCGGGCTTGACATGGACAGAGACGGCATCTTCGACTACCTGATCGTGGAGATCGATGCACGCACGAGCGAACCGGGGAGATACTACCTCCACGGCGAACTGTATGTTCCGCTTGGAATGCTTGAGAAGAATGAGGAGACCGGCATGACCGGTATCGGTTTCCATATCATAGAGATGGCACCTGCCGCGGTTTACCTGAATGAAAGCGTCCGGACGGTTTCGATCAATTTTGAGGGCGGCAGCATCCGAAATAATGAAATAAACGGTCCCTACGAAGTTAAAGTCGATGTCAACAACGAGACGTGGGGCTTTGGTCACGCATTCGATCACACGACAGGCGATTATGAGTATACGCAGTTCGAGCAGCCTGATCTGCTGCTATCAGGTCCGGTGCGCTCGAAGGCAGATGCCATCAAACTGGCACAGGAGAAGGCGGCAGGACTCGGGATTGCTGTGAGAGAGGTGAACCACACCGAGATCCTGATAGACCGATCCTGTGAGATGTGGGCGCTCGATTTCAAGGGAGAGACGTTCGATGAGCGGTTTGTGATTTACGGCACGGATATGGATGAGATCGAGCACCGGACCCTGAACGGGACGTGGAAGGGAATTCCGATGAAGGGCGTTCCTGCGATCGGTGCTGCTGGCGTTGTTGCGATTGTGGCGCTGGTGGGCGCTCTGCTGGTGCGGGTGCGGCGGAGGTAGGTGTAACTGATGTGACGACCTCAGTCTTTGCGGTATCTGCAATGAGGATGTATCTCATCGGGTGAGACTTGTTTTTCGGGTTCAACTACCCGCACCACCCCTCTGTCTCAAGAGCCCATCTTCGATACGGCAGAAATTCGATCACCCCTTCCGGAACAGGCATGGTCTCGCTCTGATTCAGTGTGATCACAAGCCCGCGGTCACTCGAGAAACGATGGGAAACTGCCAGAAGCAGACCGTTATCCATAGCATAGACCTTTCGCGGGCTTCGCTTCCTTTTTCCTTCGGAGAACGAATATGTATCCACGAAGAAAAGCAGGTATGGCTCTTC